>CAIYJU010000045.1 GCA_903926565.1 uncultured Bacteroidales bacterium | reverse complement strand
TTGCTCTTAAATGCCTTCTCAAGGAAAAGACTGAAGATTGGTTTTGTTTCTTCTGAAACAAAAAAACCAAACAGGCTGGATTTCAGATGCTGCCGGTCTTTGCCTAACATCTTGGCCCCGTTGAGGTTCAATTCGATGATTTCACCTTTAACGGAAAGTGTAAAATAACCGGAGGGTGCTAATTCGTACAATCCGATATATTTGTCGTTCGCAACTTCTGCCGCAACCCGTGCAAGGAGGAGTTCTTCATTCTGCAATTCCAACTCAATCTGGTGTACTTCAAGTTCGTGGATGAGTCTGAGTGATTCGACTTCTGAAAATGGCGAAGCTGTTTTTGATGATTTCTTTTTCAGCAACTCTTCTGCCTTTTGGCGCAGCAGTTCGCTGCCGGCTTTATTGATTTCATTCATTGCCTTCTTTGTTTTTCCGAAGTTCATCTTCCATCTGCTTGCGGGCAGTGAGGTCGGTATATACAATGGCTACGCCATATCCTTCGAGCGGAATGGGTGTGGCTGAAACGTTGATCCACGTTACCTGGTCATCGCCCTTTTGTATACCCATTTCCACATTTTCTATCTGGCATTTTTCATTGAGGGCACGTACGCTGGCATACTCCGATGCAGGCATGGGGGTGCCATCGGGCCTGACAATCTGCCACTCTTTGCCATCAATCTGCCTCTGTTTCTGCTGTTCAGGAGCGAGGCCAAGCATGCGTTGGGCGATGCTGTTTGTTTCAATAATCTTTCCTGTGGAATCTGAAACAGTAATACCAGCCGGGAATAAATCGAACAGTGTCTGATATTTCGTCAGGCTCACCCGCAGGGCGTCTTCCGACTTTTTGCGATCGCTGATGTCGCGCCATACCGAATGTAAAAACGTTTTACCGCGCTCCTGAAAAACAGTCAGCATTATATCAACGGGAAATTCCTCTCCGTTTACCCGGCAATGTACCCATTCAAACCGGAGACTCCCTTTGGCGATGCACTCCAGAATTAATGCCGCTGATTTTTCGGATGACAGGCGGCCATCGGGTTGATACTCCGGCGATAATTTATTACGGTTGGTGGCAATCAGCTGCTCTTTGGAAACCATGCCCAGCATATCGAGCGCTGCCTGGTTGCAATCGGTAAAGCCATGATCGCGCCCGCCGGAAAAATCACTGATGATATGGGCATCCGGCGAATATTGATACAGTATGCGAAACCGTGCCTCACTTTCTATAAGTTCCATCTCCACCTTTTTAGCAAAGGTAATATCGGTAAAGGTGATCACCAGCCCGTCGATGCGGTCATCCAGGGTACGGTAAGGCATGATGCGCACATTGAACCACCTCCCGTCGCTCGAGGTGATCCCTGTTTCAATCGTCGAAAGGGTTCTGAGTACCTGCCGTGCATGGTTCTCGATATCAGGATATATCAGGTTGGAAACCAGATCGGTAAAAAGTCTGCCGATATCCGAATTACGTATTTTGATGATATTGGTTACCGCTTCGGTAAACCTGCGGATGTTCAACTCCTTGTCAA
>CAIYJU010000044.1 GCA_903926565.1 uncultured Bacteroidales bacterium | reverse complement strand
TTTTGTTTTGCCGAATTCGATCAGCTCGCCCAGGTAGAAAAAGGCCGTATGGTCGCTTACACGGGCAGCCTGCTGCATGTTGTGGGTTACAATGACGATGGTATAGTTCTTTCTCAGTTCAAAGATCAGCTCTTCAATTTTAGCTGTTGAAATCGGGTCAAGCGCACTGGCAGGCTCATCCATCAGGATGATCTCGGGTTCCACGGCGAGGGTGCGTGCAATGCACATGCGCTGCTGCTGGCCGCCCGATAATCCCATGGCAGAATCGTGAAGCCTCTCTTTCACCTCTTCCCAGATAAATGCTTTTTTAAGAGAAGATTCCACAATCTCCTCCAGCTTTGACTTGTTGTTGATCCCGTTGATCCTCGGGCCATAAGCGACATTCTCGAAGATCGACTTGGCAAAGGGATTTGATTTCTGAAAAACCATCCCAACCTTCTTTCGCAGGTTAACCACATCGATCTGCTTGTCATAGATGTTGAGTGAATCAACGAGTACTTCTCCGGTGATCAGTACGCTGGGAATCAGGTCATTCATACGGTTCAGGGTACGAAGAAAAGTCGATTTGCCACATCCTGAAGGACCGATAAACGCAGTGACCTCCTTGTCGGGAATGTCGAGGGTGATGGAATTCAACGCCATTTTGGCCCCGTAATAGAGGGTGAGGTCTTTGGTTTTTATTTTTATCTCTTTCATTCTGATTTCTTTCATTTCGCCTTTCGGCGCAGTCTCGAGCGGATAATAACGGCTGCCAAATTTAAGGTAAAAGTGAGCAGCAACAAAACCATGGTGGTGGCAAACTGGATGGGCAGCGTTTGATCAACATTTGCCGACTGGGTTGCCAGGATGTAAATGTGATAGCCAAGGTTCATAAACTGGTCACTCATCGAAACCGGCAGCGTCGCAAGGTAATAGGCCGCACCTGTAAACAAAATCGGCGCCACTTCGCCGGCGCCGCGGCTTACGGCAAGAATGGTCCCGGTCATGATCCCTGAGCGTGAACCCGGGATGACAATCCGTTTAATTGTTTCCCATTTTGTTGCACCCAGGGCCAGGCTTGCTTCACGCAGTTCGCGAGGAACGGTCCGTATGGCTTCCTCCACCGACACAATCACCACCGGCAGGGTGAGCAGGGCCATGGTAAGGCTTGCCCAGAGGATATTGGGCTGGCCCCATTTCAACTGCCCGCCGAGAAATACATCGTCAACGCCACCACCCACAAACTTGATGAAGAATCCCAGTCCGAACAGCCCAAAGATGATGGAAGGCACTGTTGCCAGAGTTCGCACGGCAAACCGAATGGTTTGTGCAAGGATGGATTTCTCATGGGCATACTCGGTAAGGTATATGGCAGTGATGGTGCCAAAAGGAACTGCTGCAATTGACATGATCAGCACCAGCAAGGCTGTTCCGTAGATAGCCGGAAAAATCCCTCCCTTCATCATGCCATCTTCCGGAAATGCAGTAAGAAACTCCCAGGAGAAGGTTTCCTTGCCACCTATGATAATCACAACAAGAAGAATGATGATAACGGCAATGATCAGGAGTGCGGAAAACGCCGTTACCCCGATGAATAAGCCCCCGGTTATTGATTTACTCCTGCTCATGATTGCTTCCCTTGAAAACGTTTCACCAGCTTTCCCTTCACATAAAACTCGGCCAGTGCATTGAGACTGAAGTTAAAGACAAAGAGCAAGGAGCCTATCAGGAAGAGTACGTTGTAATGGGTATCCCCGAAAACAACCTCCGCCATTTCAGCGCCAATGGTTGCTGCAAGGGTCCGGACAGATTCAAAAGGGTTGGCAGAGATCATGGCAGCGTTCCCGGTAGCCATCAGGGCGATCATGGTCTCACCGAAAACACGGCCGACTCCCAGGAGGATTGCGGCAAATATGCCGGGCGTGGCAGCAGGCAGGGTCACAAACAAGGCTGTTTGCCACCTTGTTGCTCCAAGAGCCAGGCTGGCTTCCGTATAAGTACGCGGTACGGCAGTGAGTGCATCTTCGGTGATCGTAAAAATAATCGGAATGGCTGCAAGGGCCATGGCCACACCGCCAACGAAGGCATTCAGCCTTCCGTCGTAACCAAAAATGTTCTGAAAAAATGAAGCCATCACCATCAGGGCAAAAAACCCGATTACCACCGACGGAAAACCTGCGAGGAGTTCAATGGCCGGTTTGATAATTTCGCGCAACCAATAGGGTGCAAAGGATGCCGAAAACAGCGCAGCCAGAATGGCAATCGGCGCTGCAAACAACATGGCAATCAGGGTTATTTTCAACGTTCCGACAAATAACGGGATCAATCCATACCTGGGATTATCAGATACCGGCAGCCATTTTTTTCCTGTGAGGCTTTTGAAAGTTGCCTGCTCTGAACCATGAGGAACCGTATCTTCTTCCTGTACCTGGTTTTCGATCATCGTGGTATCGGTTGTGGTGACGCCATACTGTTCCTGCCCGGAGGAGTTTGTCTGCGCAGTGTCTGTTTCCCCTCCGTATTGTTCCTGTTTCTGTACGCTTTCTACTTTGACAACGCTCTTTTCCTGTGTGTAAAAAATAGGAAGAGACTCCTTGAACACAAAGAAAAAGATTAGAACAATGATGGTGATGGATAAAAAAGCCACCCCGGTGATGATCTTTTCAGAGAGGAATTCAGACCATCTGAATTTCTTCTTCAGCGACTCCCTGGTGAATACAAATTTGTTATGCTCCGGTTGATTCTCCATTACTTAATTTTAACGATGCATCTCTCAGGAAAAAGTATTTAACCACAAAGACACAAAGTATTGCACAAAGGACACAAAGTGTTGGTAAATATACCAGATTCGTTGTGAACTTGATTTTTTACTTTGTGTACTTTGTGGTTAAAAAAACAATTGCGTCAGACATCGATTTGCACACGTATTTATTAACCAAAAACTACTTTACCGGGAAATAGCCGATATCCGTTACAAGCTTTTGTCCTTCTGCACTAAGGATCCAGTCAATATAAGCTTTGATCTCCCCGGTAGGCCTGTTGCAAAGATACATATAGAGGTAACGGGTGATCGGGTACTGTCCTGATTTAACTGTTTCAGCAGTGGCCATGTAGGCAGTACTTTTATCATCTTTTTTCACTGCGCAATGCTTTACACCTTCAGCATAGGCCGCACCACCGTAACCAATACCGAATTTATCTTTCGACACTGCATTAACAACAGCAGCAGTGCCTGGTAAGGTTTGGCAGCTGGATGCATAGTCGGCTTTTACAACATTGTCCTTGAAAAACACGTATGTTCCAGAACTGTTCTCACGGCCATATAATTTGATATCCTCATCTGGTCCGCCAACCTCTTTCCAGTTCTTTGTTTTTCCTGAGAAGATGTTGCTCAGCTGTTTGACACTCAACTCTTTTACCGGATTTGAAGCATTGAGGAAAACGGTGATGCCGTCTTTGGCGCAAGGTATTTCAATCCCCAGTGAGGCATAACGGTCTTTCAGCTTATCCATTTCTGTCCGTTTCATAGGGCGGCTGGAGTTACAGATGTCGGTTGATCCGTTGATGAGGGCAGAGATTCCGGTGCCGGAACCACCACCCGTAACCTGGATAACTGCAGTCGGGTGCGATTTCATATATACTTCAGCCCATTTTTGAGCAAGGATTACCATGGTGTCAGAACCCTTTACCGTAATTTTTTTAGGTGCGGGCATGAACGCGAAGCCCAATACCGCGATCATCACCATCGCAGCCATTCCGAATTTTGTTTTTAAGGTCATCATTTTTTTATTTTTTATAAATCTACAATTTTTTCTGTTAACTTTTCTTTACTGAAGAGGTTGGATTTAAAATTTAGCCTGTAAGCGGAGTGTCAGCAAGTTTTGATTCACCTTCTCGCTGAAATCCAGGAATGTAGGTACACCATTAACCATGGCTGTCTGGTCTGTTGTAACATTACCAACTCCTGAACTGTTTTTAACGCCCGATTTTGTATTGATCGGCATCTCGTATGCAAGCATGATCTTGATGTTGTCGGTAAAGAAATAGGAGTAGGCAAATGTCCAGGTTCCATAAGCAACATCTCCCGTACCACTGGTGAGTTTATTCGTGGTTTTGATAATCGGAGTAGTGTATTTGTTGGCTATTACGAAACCATCACCTTTGGTGTAAGTTGTCTTAATTGGATTACCAAAGGCATCTTTTGGACTTTCATTCCATCCTGCTGTTCCAATTTTATCAGCACTTAATTTTGTGTCGGGGTTATAGTAATCATACCGAACTGCAACCTGGTTGCGTTTTCCTATATTTTTGATCAGATAAACATAATAACCCATGAAATTCTTACTGATGGCAGGTGCTTTGTTTACCAGGGTCGTTTTCAAAGTGAGTACTGTCAGGGTATCTTTGGCAGTGTTATATTGGGATGATAGCGTTGTTGAGATGGTGGCATTCCCTGTTGTACTGTTTTTGGAAGAATAACTTTGTGAGTTGTATCCCGGTGAAGAGTTTACACCAAAGATGTACTCTCCTTTAAGGGTAAGTCCGCCAAGAACATCCACATAAAACTGTGTTTCGAATCCAACCCAGTTCTTTTTAACTCCATTTCCGGTGTTCTGGGCATCCAGCGATTTATCATAGGTATAATCAGACTTCAGCAGGTCGGTGCTGTTTGCTTTGATCTGGCCATAATAACCATGAGCCCCTAACGTCAGGCCACCCCACTGACCCAGCTTGAACGAATAGGTTACCCGGGCCATAAAGTCCTTATAATTGTCGAAATCAATATTCTGTCCAACAGTAACATTGTTATCCCATAAGCCCGTACTATAATTATAAACAGGATTATTGATGCCGATTCCATCATTCCCGTTGAAAACAGCAAGCTGAATTTTGATGGGTACATTTTGCGGAGCAATTTCCAGTTTCGCTCCGATGGCACGCTCATCAGGGTATATGGCGCGAATTACGCGTGAACGCTCCGGCACCTCGCGGCTGCTGGAGGAGTATTCAACTTCATAGTTCGGACGGTTAAACTTACCTGCATAGAGGGAGAATGTTTTCAGCCAGCGGTCATTTAACTGTACATAGGCATCTTTAACCGTAATATTACCGGGAACTAAGTCCGGCTGCAATACAAACACGACTCCATCCAGCGGCTCGTAAGTAAATTTGATGCGCGCTCTTCTGACTGAAAAAATATTGTTCGGATATGCAATTGCAGATTCAGAATGCTGCCATTGTGCCTGTAAATAACCAGAGAGTTTAATTTTGGTGAGTTTGGCAAGGTCGCCTTCGGCTGTTGCAATTCTTTCTTCAATTCCGCTGACTTTGTCACGCAGGGTGGTGACATTTTCCTTCAGGGTGTCCTGTTCTTTTTTAAGATCGTTCACCTGGGACTGGGCTTTGAGATCATTAGACAAGACCAGAACATACAGGATCAATCCGAGAGAGATAACAATTTGTGCAATTCTTTTCATGTTTATTTGTTTTAATTTTCGGCAAAGGTATTTCTACCTTCCTCCGGCCATGTTAACAAATGGTTACCTTTATGTTAAATAATTGTTAACGAATTAACCCAATCACCTCAACGCCCGTCCCCTTCTCCTTCAGGAGAAGGGGTGCAGGGGATGAGGTTAAACAAATAAATTTCACTGATTTGCAACTCCTTACATCACTTTGTCAATTGCTGAAAGGCAATGGTAAAACAAGCCCCGGGATTATTGGAAACCCCAAGGGTTGCTTCAATCTGCGTGCAAAGGATCTGCACTACCTGCAGCCCCATGGTTTTATACTGGTCGAGTTTTACCCCGCCGGGCATGCCAACTCCGTCATCCTGCAGAACAAGGGTATTGACGCCACTGGTTTGATCGATATTAAAGCGTATTGCGATTTTCCCGGCGCGGCCATCGGGAAATGCATGTTTGAATGCATTGCTGAGAATTTCATTGATAATTAAACCCAGTGGGATTGAGGATTCAATATCCATCACAACCTCATCAGCTTCAACACTCAATTCGATATCACGGCGATTATAGGTACCTGCTATGACAGACGCAAGGGTACGGAGGTAACCCGGAAATGAGATCTTCTCAAAATCGCTTGAGCGGTATAACATTTCATGGACAAGAGCCATTGTACGAATGCGAAGCTGCAGGTTCGTCAATGATTGCAATAACTCCTGGTTGGTTGTCTGGGCCATTTGCATGTTGATCAGGCTGACCAGAATGGAGAAATTATTTTTCACCCGGTGATGAATCTCCTTGAGCAGCAGTTCCTTCTGTTTTGTTCCATCCATAATTTCAATCTCCTTGGTTTTACGTTCCTGTATGTCGCGGGTAACTCCCACCGTTCCTTTAAAGACACCGCTTACCTGGTCGAACAGCGGATTCAATATCGATTCAACCCAAAAAACAGTCCCATCCTTCTTTATTGCCTGGTAAACAATCTGGCGGGAAGAGCGGGTTTCGATCATCTCCCTGAATTTCACCTCTATATAATCTTCATAGTCAGGGTTGATAAGTTCAAAGGAAGCCTTTTTGATAATTTCTTCCGGTTCATATCCAAATACCTTCACAGATGCCGGAGATGCATAGACCCAGGCTCTCTCCGTATCCAGATTGGAGATGAAATCGATGGAGTTATCTGTAATAAACTTATACTGGTTTTCACGGTCTCTGGTGCGCTCTTCCATGGCTTTACGCTCCCGGATCTCCTCAAGAAGCTGAACATTTACCTCCTGCATTTTTTTCCTGACCTGCCAGACATAAAAAAACAATGCAGCAAAAACAACCATGAAAACACTCGATAAACTTAAAAGGACTTTTAAAATAGTTTTCAGAAATTTTTGATATTTATACGTCAGTGCCTGGATGTCGTGTTTCCTGGCCATCGTCTTTTTAGTCAGCTGAAGCCGCTGAAGCTGTTGATGGGTCTCCACGATTGCGATACTGTTCCTGTATTGTTCACGTTTGATTTCGTCATGCACATTGCTGTATCTCGCATAACAATCCATTGCCCGTTTGTAATTTTTTTGCTTAAGATAGTATTTATAAAGATGATGATACCCGTTTTCAAGAAAACTCTTCCGGTTAAACTTTTGTGCTATTGCCAATCCGGAATCCAGGTAGATCTTGCCTGAATCCGGAATTCCCAGGTTGTAGTAATCCCCGGCAACATTGATCAGCGAACTGTTTACTTCCACCATACCCATCGCCCGCTGTCGCATTTCAAGGGCTTTCAGGTTATAATTGAGTGATGTACGGAATTCCTTCATCTTATAATGGACATGACCGATTCGGGTATAAAGCAGACCGATGAACAATGGATCGTTGGTATCTGCCTCCTGAATCAACTTATGATAAAAGTCCAGCGCCTCTTTATTCTGATCACTATCGAGGAGGATCGTCCCCAGGTTGTTTTGCAGCCAGCCCAGATTTCTCCTGTCTCCGGACTTAAGATAATGGGAAAGTGCCTTGTTGAAATAATAGAATGCTTTTTTACGGTCACCCATTAAACGATAGGCCGTCCCGATTTGTTCATATAAAACCCATGTCATTGGCAATGTACCTGCTCTGCCGACGAGCCCCAGGCCATCCTGGAAATATTCCAGGGCTTTCGTGTAATTTTCAAGACTGATGTTGATCACGCCGATGTTCAGCAAGGCGGTCACCTCCCCCAGTGTGTCGTGCATTGCCCTGTAAATGTTTGCGGCAGCCATGTACTGCTCATGGGCCAGCATGAATCTGCGGACTGAACTGTAATAGCCCCCCATCTGCATTCTTGCCTTTGCCTTCAGGCTGTCATTTTTTTCCAGGATGGAAATTTTAAAGGCAGATACAATATAGCTAAAGGATTTTTGTGGTAAGTCTCCTTTGATCAACTCAGCCATCTCTAGGTAAATCTGAGCGTGTTGAAGCGGCCTGTCATGAGGTTTTATGCTAAACAGGCTGTCGCGGATACACCGGTCCAAAGGTGGACGCTGCGCGACAATTTCAGGAGTGATCAAGCTTAAAAAAAGGGTGATGGTCAGAAAACACTTACGCATACCAGGGTGCTGTCGATGCGTTCAAAGATAGGAATAATAATGAAATCTATTGCTCCCTGAAAATTCAACCGATCCGCTTCGACCGCATACGTAAACTGTTGGCCACCACCGACACAGAACTGAAAGCCATGGCAGCGCCCGCCAGCATCGGGTTCAGCATAAAACCGGTGAACGGGTAAAGGACCCCCGCCGCCAACGGAATGGTGATCATGTTATAAAAGAAGGCCCAGAACAGGTTCTGCCGGATGGTTTTCACGGTTTCATGGGAAAGCCTGAGTGCGGTTACCAGTTTTTCAAGATCTCCCTTGATAAGCGTGATCTGGGCACTTTCAATTGCAATATCGGTTCCGGTTCCCATGGCAATGCCGATGTCGGCCATGGCGAGGGCGGGCGAATCGTTAATTCCGTCGCCTACCATGGCAACCACGAACCCCTGTTCTTTCAAACGCCTGACATATTCCGATTTTTCGCCCGGTGTGGCCTCTGCCTTGAAGTATTCAATGCCTGCCTCAGTGGCAATGTGTGAGGTAATGGAGACACTGTCGCCCGAAAGAAGATGAACCTGCATTCCCATGGCCCGCAGTTTTTCAATTGCCTTGACAGAGCCGGGTTTAACCGTGTCGGCAAGCGCAACCATCGCAACCACCCTGCTGTTGCATGCAACATAAACAACCGACCGTGCCTGTTGTTTCAGCTTCAGCTCCTCTGAATCGAATCCCGCAGGTATCGCACAGCCACCGTCGATAATGTACGACCTGCTTCCGATGTGATACAGGTCTCCGGCCATCCTTGCCAGAACTCCCTTCCCTGTGATGCTTTCAAATCCTTTGACACTCCTGTCAGCCAATAAGGGTGCGGATTTATCTTCATCCTTTGCCGATATCTCCGGACTGAAAAAGTTAACCAGTGCCTGTGCGAACGGATGCTCCGACATCGATTCAATTGCAACCACTGCCCCCGGAATATCCCGTTCAGCCGGCTGGGGCAGGTTAACCACCTCCGGATCCCATATTACATCCGTTACCTGCGGCCTGCCAACCGTGACAGTTCCTGTTTTGTCAAGCACAATGGCCGTGGTTTTACAAAACATCTCCAGGCTCTGGGCATCTTTCACCAGGATGCCATACTGTGCAGCCTTCCCCAAACCAACCATCAGTGCGGTTGGGGTGGCCAGTCCAAGGGCACAGGGACACGCAATGACCAGTACCGTAACGGCTGCAATAAAAGCAAAAGGGGCGCCTGTTGCCGGTGGCCAGATGGTCCATACAATGAACGTAAGCAGTGCCAGGCCCAGTACGACCGGGACAAATATTGCAGCCGTTTTATCTGCAAGCTTCTGGATGGGGGCTTTGCTCCCCTGCGCCTCCTGCACCAGCCGGATGATCTGGGACAGCATTGTGTCGCTCCCAACCTTCTCCGCCATGACTTTCAGGCTTCCGGTCTGGTTGATGGTGGCACCGATCACCTCATCACCGGGCCATTTATTCACAGGCACCGATTCGCCGGTAATCATGCTTTCATCAATGGCGCTGAATCCTTCAACCACACGCCCGTCGGTGGGGATCTTCTCCCCCGGCCTGATCACCAGGATGTCGCCTTTGATTATTTTCGAGATGAGCATCTCTTTTTCCACGCCATTGCGGATGACCCGTGCGGTTTTCACGCCCAGTCCCATCAGTTTTTTGATGGCTTCGGAAGTCCTTTGTTTGGCTTTCTCTTCAAAATACCTGCCGAGCAGGATAAACGTGATGATCACCGTTGCAGCCTCATAGTAAACATGCGGCTCCATGCCACGTTTCACCAGATAATCCGGGAAGATGGTGTTAAATGCGCTGAACACAAATGCGCTGCCGGTACCCAGGGCCACCAGGGTATCCATGTTGGCCTCAAAATGGAGAATCCGTTTCCATGCGATAATGAAAAATTCACGGCCGAACCAGGCCAGAACCGGAATGGTCAGGATCATCATGATGAAGTTTCCATAAGCAACATGATGAAATACCATGGCGATCAGCACCACCGGAAGTGAAAACAGCCCAGATAAGATGGTGTTGTTCCTTAACCTGGTTAAACGCATTGTTGCCATCCCCTGCGCCTCTTCAAGGGAGAGATCGCGTGTGATGAGTTTAAACCCGAGACCATCGACTGTTTTTTCAATCTGCTCAAGGCTGATCACGCTATTGTCAAATTCGACCATCACCTGTTCAGATGCAAGGTTGACACTGGCCGAACTGACTCCTTCGGTTGCCGAGAGCATGGTTTGGATGCTTCCTGCGCACGAGGCGCAGGACATTCCCTCCACCTGGTACATGCCTTTGATTATTCCCATGATGCCTGATTCAGTTAGGAGACTGTTTAAAAATACTTTGCAATCCCTTTAGGGATTTTACATGGGTAGAAAATCGTTCATAAATGCAATATTTCGTCCCGTACGGGACGAAATGGCTGTGTAAACATTCAACTTCTACCCACATTTTGTGCCTACGGCACAGGTTTAAAATTAGAATTACAACCAATTAAGAAAAGTAAACAGGCTCTAAATCTTTGCAAATTTAAACTAAATCCAGATAGCCGGGCCAGGCATATTGAATTCATGTCAATGCACGCGTTCACAGCGGTGCCCTGTTGTTGTAAAATCTATTTTTGCATCGTGCAACTGCCGGAATGGTAAAATATGGAATCATAATCCATATTTTACCGTAAAAAATTAGGCTAATTGTCTTTCATCCCTTCCATGATCCTGTGATGAATTGTTGCAATTGAGCAGACATCCAATTTTGGGGCATCATAAGGCATGGGAGCATATTCACCGTTGCGGGTTATTGCGCCATACAGGGAGCCTTCGGCGGCGAAAATTCGCACACTTTTATAATTATCAAGGATGATTCCATGTGCCGGATCACCGGAACTGTGACAACTTCCACAGTTCCGGTTCAGTATCGGCTGAACCGATTTCCTATAGGAAACATTTGTTGTGTCGCAGGCATTATTTATGTCCGGTTGAATAACCGGCTTATGACGGCATGACAGGGCAAGGAGGCAGGAAAGAATTAACGCGGGAATAAAGAATTTCATACTATAGAATTCACTTTTGAATAAAAGCCCCGGTTCCTTGAGTAATAGGAACCGGGGCAGTCAAACCAAACACCGAAACAGAAAAATACTATAGTTTAACGATCTTAAGAATTTCAGACCGTTCATTGGTAAAGACATGAATGAAATAGATGCCTGTATTGAGTCCTGAAAGGTTGAATTCATGCTTCCTTTCATTGTCAATATTCACCGTTTTAACTTTCATCCCACTGATGGTAAATATCTCAACTTTAGTCATTACAGCATTGTCATCACCCTTCACCTCAACCGTAAAAATACCGGTTGTGGGATTCGGGTATGCACGAATCGACTGACTGCTGGTCAACTCAGAAATTGAAGTGGTCTCCTCCCCGGTTGATTTTGCAATCACGACCGGATTCGGTAACTGGGTACAATACTGGCCGTTGATTGTAATGAAACCATGAAGGTAACCTCCTGAAACCACGGTTGTACCTGGAAGTAAACTGATTTGCTGCCCGGCAACAAATGTCACGGAACCTCCGTTCTCAATAGTCACATTCGTTCCTGAGCCAGCAACTGTAAGCACCTGAATCGCACTGAAACAGGTGTCATGCGCTGTTGCCACAGTTAGATTCTGTATTGTGTTGTTGGTCGGAACAAGTTGTGTCACACCTCCGTTGATATGATTCGTCGGAACGAGGTCATATACGGCATTCGTAAATTCATTCACCGTGAATGGCAATGTTGCATTACCTCCAAGGTAGGTGAATTTGATCTCGAACAAGGTAGTGCTATCGGGGATTGCAATGGCATTCAGTCCCGGTTCCTGCCAGTTGGCAGCAACAGTATTCAGGTTTCCTGAAAAGAACCACTGTGCGACAGGTGTACTTGCATAAAAGTTCACCAGCGTATCATAATGGAAAACTGCAGGGTCATAAGTGATCTGGATGCTGGCAGCGCTGACCGGCGTACCTGTAGCACTTGCTCCCTTCAGTTTGACAGGGTAGTAGAGAACATCACCCGGCATCGCTGTTTTGTTTGGTAACGTTACGAGCAGCGAACCAACAGGATAATTCACCGTCATGTTGATCACGTTTGAGGTGAACAGGCTGGTTACACAGGGAGCGCTGGAGGTAAGGATACAAATAATAACATCGCCATTTTCCGGAGTATAGGTCAATATGGAAGTGCTGTTCCCAGGGATAACCGTATTGTTAACCTTCCACTGGAATGATGGTGCAGGACCTCCGTTGGTAGCATTCGCTGTGAATGTAACCGGTGTTCCTGCCATAACAGGGTTGGCCGATGCTGTGATCGAAATACTTGCCGTAAGCGGATAAACCGTCATTGCGATGGCATTCGATGTTGCAGGTGAACCTGAAACACAAGGAGTACCATTTGATGTCAGGACAAAGGTGATGGCATCATTGTTAACAGGTACATAGGTATAGGTTACATTGGTGGCTCCTGAGATGTTTGAACCATTTTTCTTCCACTGGTAAGTAGCAGGTGCGCCTCCGGTTACCGGGGTTGCGGTGAATGTTACAGATGTGGCGGCGCAAACCGGATTCGCAGATGCAACGATGGAAACACCGACTACGATAGCAGGGTTTACAATCACTGTACGTGTAACGGGAAGAGCTGCAATTCCGCAGGCATCCGTAACATTGTAGGTAACAGTATAGGTACCTGGTAATGCTGTGTTCACCGTGCTTGTGGGAACAATGCTGCCGGTAATATTATTACCCAGGTAATCAACCGCGGTAGCACCTGCATCGGTGTAGGTAGTATTCTGGCAAACCTGTTCAGTGGCATTGCCCAGTAAAGTAATTACCGGTGCTGCGCTGAATTCATATACGCTCACCGTTTTGCTTACTTCGGCACTTGTGATAAGCAAAGCCTTGCCCGTTGGACTTTTACCTGCAGATACAAACAGGACTCCTTCAACACCCAGATCAGCCGGTGTATTGATATATTGTTTCAATACCGGGGCCAAAGGGTTGCTGAGATCATACACGAAAATATCGCCGGTACGTTCGCTGCCGATGAAGGCGTATTGAACGCCGTTGACAGTTCCGATGGCAATGCCTTCCGGCTCGGGTCCCTTGTTGTCGCTTCTGGAGTCAAATGTTGCAGCAGTTCCATCAGAATTAAATCCTGCAGAATTTCTGACTGTTGTAATCCTTTCAAGTTCGTTCTGGCTGTCAAAAACTTTTGTAAACGAACTGTTCCAGATCGTGAAGGAACGGGCGCCAAATGCATGGATCTCTTCGAATTCTGAATCACCATCCGTATTTCCGGTTGCATTGGTTAACTGGAGGCGGCCAAGATTTGCCGGCATTTTTAATATAGCTGCATTGGGAAATACAGCAGGATCCAACACATACAATGCATCACTGACTCTGATTTCTTCACTGAAACCTGTGTAGGCACGGGAATCGCCTTCGTTGGCTGTAATATAATAGGGGGTTCCGCCTGCTGTAAAAGTGGCAATACCATCCGGTTCATACATGCCTTTGACAGGCCAGTTCTGCATATTGATCTTACCGCCACCGCCTGCTGTTCCATTCACGTCGCGGTCGCTTGCATCCAGGCTATTGCCGGCAATGCTGTGGTCTTTAAGACCGAGGGGATAGATATCCATGATGGTTGCTGTTGCAATATCAAGTTTTGCAACGGCGTTATTTTCCTGGAGGGTCACAAAAGCGGTAGATCCATCCGGTGAAAAAGTAAGGTATTCAGGTTCCAGATCCATTGCCACCGTAGCGCCAGGACCATAGATACGAACTCCTGCAGCCTTCAGTGTGGCAAGTTGCCCGTTAAAGCTGGTAAAACCGGCATTGGTCACTGTTGGAGCAGCAACACCAGCGGAAATATCAATGATTGAAACAGATCCTTCAGGGTCAAATGAAGTAGGCTGCCCGTAACTGTTAGGCTCACCTTCATTTGCAGTAAGCACCTTGGTACCATCCGGTGTAAATGTAACCATATCGGGTAAATAGCCAACGGTCACATCTGAAATATAGGCTGCAGTTCCAGCAGAATAAAATGCCACCCTACCCTCTTGTTGTGCGTTGTTAGCACCAACAATAGCAAAAGAAACAGCAACATTGCCATTTTTTACAGCAACAGAATTGGGCACTGCGGTTGTTCCTGCTGGAGCAACGAAGCCCAAAGGCACCGTTGTCGGACTGGATAAAACACCGGCATTGCTCAAGGTGTAAAATTCAACAACCGGACCGGCAACTGTGTAAATTCTGCCACTTGCAGAGTCAAATGCAGATATCTCAGCGCCGTTTGCGCTGGCTGCTGTAGCCTTAAGTGTGAAAAAGGCCGGCTCTGCAACCGTAATGGTTGTTGTTCCCGAACAGCCGTTTATATCTGTAACCGTGTATGTATAGGTTCCGGCTCCAACAGTGAAGTCGCCTGTTCCTGAGTACGGAGGGGTACCCCCGGTAGCGCTTACTGTTACATTTGTTGTACCGCCTGCGCAGGCAATCGTACCTGCCACTGAACTGGCAATAACGGGGTTGGTTACTGTTACAGGCAGCGTTGTGGTTGCTGAACCGGTATATGACACGCTCACACTGTGAGTTCCGGCGGATGGCCAGGTAACAGTCACAGTATTGTTTGCAATACCGCCTCCGGCTGTAATGGTTCCACCATTGACCGTCCAGAGATAATTTGTTTGTCCGGCGCCCGTTGTGTAAACATTACCTGCAGACCCTTCACATACGACAACCGGGCCTGAAAGATCAGGTGTAAACGGAGCAATTGCGCCATCAACATGAGTGGTATTAACCAGATTGAATTGTGCATCTAAAAATTCATTCAGTGTAAATGGCAGTGTTGAAATACCGCCAAGATACGTGAACTGTATTTCGAACAGTGTTGTACTATCAGGAATAGCAACGGTATTAAGCCCGGGTTCCTGCCAGTTTGCTGCAACTGTATTCAGGTTTCCGGAGAAGAACCATTGTGTAACAGGGGTACTTGCATAGAAGTTCACCAGTGTATCATAATGGAGTACGGCCGGATCATAAGTGATCTGGAGGCTGGCAGCGCTGATCGGAGTACCTGATGCGCTTGCGCCTTTAAGTTTTACCGGAAAATAGACGACTTGTCCTGGATTCGCAGTTAACCTGGAAACTGTGACCAACAGCGGCTGGCTTGTAACAGTAATTGTAATGATGGCTGAGGTGAAAGAACTTGACACACAGGGAGCATTGGGTGTGAGAATGCAATATACCGCATCACCATTGGATGGTGTATAGGTGAACACATTGCTGTTGGTTCCTGCATTGTTTCCATTGACTTTCCACTGATATGCAGGAGTTGTTCCTCCGTTGGTCGGGGTTGCTGTAAAAGTAACTGAGGTTCCCGTATAAACACTGGTTGCGGAAGCAGAAATTGCAACACTGGAAGTTAACGGATTCACGGTAACCGGCAACACAGTTGCTGTGGCGCCATCGTAGTTAACGGTGATGCTCTTCGCTCCTGCAGCGGTCCATGTTACAGTGGCTGTATTATCCGCTGATGTTCCGCCGGAGGTGATGGTTCCGCCTGTTATACTCCAGATATAATTTGTCTGACCCGGGTCAGTGGTATACACATTCCCGGTGGAGTTCAGGCATACTGAGGTTGGTCCGGTCAATAATGCCGGGGCGTTAACCGATTGCCCGGATGTTGCGGATATCGAAGGCGCTGGGGTATTTATCCCGGCAAATCCAATCCCCGACAACAACAGAAAAATAAAAAAAAGTTGTAATTTTTTCATATTGCTATTTTTTGGTTCTTTAAGTATTATATATACTATGATGGCTTTACACTTTGATTTTAAGCATAGTCATGAAGTAGTCTTTGTCACTAATATTCAGTGGTCATCTATCTTACCAGCAATTTCCGGGCATAGATTCCCTCATGTGTTTTAATCCTCAGGATATACAATCCCATGGTCAGATGTTCCGATTGTATCGTTGCAGGAAGGTCCAGGTCGCCAGTTGAAAACACAAGCTGCCCGGCCAGAGAATAGATCTCCACCTGATCTGCATGGATATCACCGGTATTTGGTATGAGGTGAATCGCCTGGCCATCGTTCCAGATGGTCAATACAGCTCCAGGTTGTTCATTCATTCCCACTTCCTGGAAATGCAACACAAACCGTCCCGTTTGAGTGCTTCCATCAGTGGCGAATACAAACTCTCCCATATTCCTGATGTTAATCACCGTATTGGTGGTTTTATCCTCAAAAAATAAAGGTTGTGAAGTATTGAATGATTCGAGATTGCTGAACACAATTTTATATGATCCTGCAGTACTGGCCTTGATTTCAACAGGTACAGACACAAAATCAGGCATTGTGTTTATCGAAAGCATGCTCTGATCTGCTGCTTTTGTATAGATCTGCGGGTACGCACTATTAACGGCAAGTTTGAAGGCATCATGACTTCCGTCAAAACCAGTAGTCGAACCGGTTATAACTTGCACAAAAGCCTCGTCAAAATGGTTGGTATCGGCAGTGTTCAGAAGCTTCATGGAGATCACATTTGCGGCTGCATCAACATCCTTATAATAAGGTTGCGAGCTGTGTAAACGTGACGCTGCAGGTACGGTGACCGAAGCGCCCGATGCATTGCTTTTTACAAAAAAGCCCTGCATGGCAGGAATGATCCCATCTGTTAAAGCGCCAATTGATCCATTCCAGCTAACATACTTATAATCACTCCATACATATACAGCATAATCCAGATTCGCTTTGGTCCAATTGCCCTGCTCCCACTGGATTGCAGAAGGATAAGGATTTCCAATCAGATTGAGTCCGCGCGATTCCGCCTGAATGCTCCCTGTATAAGACAAGTTGCTTCTGGTAATATCGCCTGTGCTGAATGATCCCTGGAAGTTTACAGATGCATCAGCTGTCCCGCTGATGCGGTAACCAGCTCCTGTTTCAAGATTGTCCGAACCGGTTAATGCTGTCCATGAGGAGGTGCTTTCAATGTATTTCTCAATGCTATTGCTTCCAAACACGGAAGCATTTGCACCGGTTACCGGTGAGGAGACAACTGCCGGAGTTGAAGTGCCCAGATTCAGAAACCTGCTGAAACTGTTAACTCCGGATCCGGAAACGGTGCCTCGTACGATCAGTGATCCCGTTCCTGTTGCAACAGATTCCAGATTTAAGGTGCCGTTGTTGTTGTAGTTGTTGTTTACCGTCAGGGAAAAACCAGGAGACAGCTTAACAAGAGTTCCCTGGTTGATTGTGATGGCTTTGCATACCGCGCTCGAGGATACAGTTACTTCACCAGATTCAATGATCGCATTTGTGCTGTCGCCCGGAATTCCATTGCTCCAGTTGGCACTGGTATTCCAAGGGCCTGTACCGTTCCATCTTGATTCACCGGAACCCAACGAAGGGGTTATGATTCCATTGACAAAATGTACTCCGGTAATAATGTTAAAGGCTGAATCGATAAGCAAACAACGTGCAGTGTCGAAAACAAGTTCTGTTGAACCACCAAGATAATGAAAAACAATATTAAAAAGTACCGTGTTATCCACAATATTCAATTTGTTCCCGGAGGGTTCCAGCCAATTCGTGCTATACTCGACACTGTTGGCGCCAAAAAACCATTGTGTCGATGGCATGGTGGCGGTGAAATTCAACGTTGTGTCATAAGCAAGGCTCGTGTTGGTAAAACTGAGATGCAATTCAAGTCCGGTTATACTTGTTCCACCTGCTTGTCCGTTAAGTCCTTTGACCGTAACGGGCAGGTGAACATCTGTCCCGGGATTTTGCAACAGCGAGCTTCCCACTGTAACTGTAATCTGTGCCTGGCTGGTAATAAATATGAATAATGCAATAATTGTAATCAGTAATTTTTTCATGTTGTTTTTCATTGAAGTATTGTTGGTGTAATCTAATTTATAATCGCCGCTAAGACGCTAAGACGCTAAAATGCAATATAATTCTGTAGCTGTTTTTGCGCCTTTGCGTCTTCGCGGTGAAAAAATGTGTCAATTTATTTGGCAACCGGAACAAAACTGTTGTTCACGTCGCCGCCGGCAAGTGATTTGATGTTCTGAACAACGTTCAAACCGCTGACATTCACTGTCGGTGTTTCAAAAATATAGTTTGCGATTTTCCAGGTTGCAAGGTTGGGTATGGCTGCAATTTTCTGGCGCATAACGATCGGATCCTGAACATTCACCGTATTGGACTGGTTCACGTCGGCAGCTTTGTTCTGGAGTGGTGTGAAGGTGATGAGGTTGGAAATCTTTTTACGGGTGTTGATAACATCCTGGAGATTCAGTCCACCCCATGCTTTTGAACTTGAGCAATCAAGTACATATACTCCATCAACAGCATAGATTGTGAAAGCGCCGGTTCCATTGGCAACAGCTGTTTCAACAACTGCGCCAGCCTGAGTTTTCAGGTTCACGGTTGTTCCGTTCATCGGGGTGCTTGCAGCATTATCATAGGTAACCACGCCGGATACTGTTCTTGACCAGCGTGATGCTCCCCAAACGGGTGATGTGGACAAAGGCAGGAAGTTCGGTGCATTCAGGTTAAAGGCGTCGACAAGCTGAATTTCAGTATTGTTCACAAAGGTGTTGTTGTGACGGGTAGGATCCTGGTACCAGTTTTGTTCATCTGTTGCACTCCAGGTTTGTCCTGCAGGAACTGCAAAATTGGTCGTCATACCTGACATGAAGGTGTTCTCAACCTGGAGGAGGTTGGCATTTGCATTGGCCATGGTATTGTTGCCGTCGATGTAAAGACCTACAGGATATCCCATAAATACAGCATTGTGTACTTTGAGCTGGGTGTTGCGGCGCAGGTGCATCGAACGTTTGAAATCGGCACTTATCGGTGTAGAAAGGGTCGCCATTGGCCCCACGATCGTGAAGTTGCTGAAGGTAGCCTGGGTGTTTGGGGTATTTGCCGAACCGGTGGCATCATTGTCGGATTCAAATCCGTTTGAACCGGAAACATCTCCAAAGTTTTCACGCATGCCAACACAGAATTGAAGCTTCCCGCTAAAACCATTATCGGTGTCAAAATCATCATCCTGTCCCCTGAAGGCAATAAGATGTTTTGCATTTGCTGCACCGCCAAACCATTCGTAAGAGTCGTCTGCGCTGTAGGAAACCTGGATATAATCTTCCGTAGTTCCGCTGCCGACGCCGCCATGAGTCAACCCATTGATTTCGCTGTTCGGAACAAACGCATACCCGGGAAATTCAAGACGTACATATTTAAGTGATCCGGAATTATCAGCATCATTCGAACCTCCGTAGGTTGAACCAACACCGCCTTCGATCGTACCTGATCCACCAGCAAGATTCACGATGGCATTACCGCAAAGGATCAAACCTCCCCAGTCGCCGCGAACACGGCTGCCGGCTGCTTCATTCGATGTAAAAACAATTGGCTCGGTAACGGTACCGTTCGCGATAATTTTTGCGCCCTTCTCAATGATCAGTGCACTCTTGTTTGCTTTGTCTCCACGGATAATGGTACCCGGGTCGATGGTAAGCGTTGCACCATTTCTGACGAAAAGCCAGCCATTTAGTTTGTACACACTTTTGGCGGGGGTAAAGTTCGGGCCTGCAAGGTTGAATGGATCAACAAGGCTAAGGTCACTGGTATTGGTAAGCGTGCTGTTGTGACGGCTTGGGGCTAAAAACCAGTTTTGCTCGTCGGTTGCCGACCAGGTCTGTCCTGAAGGAACGGCGAAATTCGTGGTCATTCCTGCAAGGATGCAGTTTTCGATCTGCAATACGTTGTTGTTGGCGTTGGCCATGGTATTGTTGCCATCAACGTAAAGACCAACAGGCCAGCCTGCAAATACTGAATTATAAACACACAAAGTGGAATTTCTCCTGATGTGCATGGAACGCTTGAAGTTAATGTTGAAAGGGGATGCAAGGGTGGCCATCGGGCCAAATAAACTCACATTGCAAAAGATCGGATGGGTAAGGGGCAGATTGCCGCTGCCGGTGGCATCATTGTCTGATTCGAATCCGTTTGATCCTGAAATATCGGCAATGTTCGGATCCCTCAGTGCAACAACGAACTGGAGTTTGCCGCTGAAACCGTTATCTGTATCAAATTCATCATCCATCCCGCGAAAAGCGATAAGATGTTTTGAATTCATTGTTCCACCAAACCATTCAAATGAATCGTCGCCGCTGTATGAAACCTGGCAGTAATCAACGGTTGTTCCGTTGCCAACTCCGCCAAAAGTAATCCCGTTAATTTCATTGTCCGGTGCAAATGGAACACCCGGAAATTCAACGCGTACATATTTCAGGGTGCCTGAATTATCAGCATTGTTCGGGGTTGTGCCACCACCATAGATTGAACCTACACCGCCTTCGATAACTGCAGTGCCGCCCGGCTGGTTGATGGTTGCATAACCGCACATGATAAGTCCTCCCCAGTCGCCGCGGTCACGTGAACCTGCATTCTGGTTTGACGTAAAAACGATGGGCTGTGTTGCTGTACCAATGGCGTTCAGCTTAGCGCCACGTTCAATGATGAGGGCGCCTTTGTTGGTTTTGTCTCCGCGGATCACAGTACCGGCCTGAATGGTGAGGGTGGCACCCGCCTTCACATAAACCCAGCCGTTAAGCAGGTAAACATTGCCTGATGTCCAGGTTGTGTTGGTTGTGATATTGCCGGCGTTAACCGTCACGGTTGTGGCAGCATATACTGTATTTTGCGGGTCAAAGTTGGCCCAGCCCTGGGTCCAGTTATAGGTACCAAATGCGCCTACAAAATTAACCTGCTCAAAAAACGGATCAGCAAGGTTCGGATTTGTAAACAAAGCAGTTCCAACCACCGGCGAATTACTGGATGACCAGCGTGTATTCGTGGTGATCACATTGGTCGTGGTGCTTGATGGACTGGTTGATCCGTCACCCACCGTGATGCTGGTCGCAGGATAGTCTGTTGTTTGCGGGGTCCAGTTGGTCCATCCCTGGGTCCAGTCTGTTTTCCCAAAGGCTCCTACATAGGTAACCTTCTCAAAAAACGGGTCGGTGATCTGTGCAAAACCCGTAACAATTACCCCGATAAGCAGGGCAAGGGTAAAAAATGTTCTTTTCATAATCATTGGTTTTTTAGGTTTGAAATCATTGATTTAACTAATTTACAATCATTGTTTTGCTTTTTATAGTGGCTCCCGTCTGGCCTGTCCAGGTCATCTGGTAGTAGTAAATTCCGGTAGATAATCCGTTTGTATTTAATGGTTGGTTAAATGAACCAGGTTCACAAGGCTCATTCATTAATACAGAAACCAGTTGTCCCATTGTGTTGAATAAGGCAAGCTTCAGAAAACCGGGCTGCCCGATCTTATATCTGATATTGGTAACTCCTGTAGAAGGATTCGGAAAGTTCTGTGAAAGGGAAAAATCATCCTGCATCGGTTCACCGGAACCGGTTAAAATGCAAGTGTCGCATGCTGAAAAGCAGACCAGTCGAATGATGGTGTCATTGGCTGGTACGAGCAGGGTTCTGCTACCATTCACGGCGCAGGAAAAGGGGACGGTTTCATAGCCGGCATCTGAATTCCCGTTAATGAACTTATATTGAACAGATGTGCCTGTGAGTAAACTGTCAGTATAGGAGAATACGCTGTCGACCGTGTTTACCATCGGCGTTGAACCAGGGTTCCACCCCTGGAAAGTTCCGGCAATATGAACACCATTCGGTGAGATATTCTGCGTAATCATATCTACCTTGAAAGTAACATGCGAATAATGTGCTACTGTTCCGCAGGGAGTACAACTTCCAAAACAATAGGAGGTCATAACTGTGTCGTGAGCCGGAACCGTAAAATACCTGTTCCCGTTGAGCGCGCAAGCCCCCGGTACTGTTTCAGCCTGTGCTGCGGAAATGCCATTCGCATACCTGAACTCCATATAAGTTCCCTCATCCATGGTCATGGATGTTTCATAAATTGTCCCGTTGGGAGTCATGGGGTTTTGCGCATAGTTCCAGTTGTTGAACGTCCCTGAAACATGCACCCCGTCAGGAGAAATTGTCTCATTTTGCATATCCGCCCTGAATGTAACTGTGACACTCGCCGGACAATGGCTGCACATGCTGAAACAGACCGGTGAATATGTTGTATCATGATTTGGTACCGTGATCTGGCGGTCGTACTGACCGCTTCCGTTCACTACCCCGCAGGAGGCAGGTACCGTTTCCAGACCTGATACTGTGTTGCCATTCACAAAACGATACTGGTGTGTGGCATTTTCCTGAACACTGACTGTCGCTTCATAAATGCTGTTTGGCCCAAGTGTCATGGGGGTTTGGGTGTAGCTCCAGTTGTTGAAACTTCCGGCAAGATGAACACCACTGGAAGTGATATTTTCCCGCGACATATCAACCTTGAACGTAACCAGGTGAAATACCAGCGGCGCATTGACCGCCCCGTTAACCGGTGTGGTGGGGATCAGGTCATACGCTGCATTTGTAAATTCATTCACAAAAAAGTTTAAAGGTGAATTTCCTCCTTTGTAGGTGAATTGGATCTCATACAGCGTGGTATTGTCTGGAATGGCCAGCGTTCCCAGCGTTGGATGGAGCCAGTTTGCCGAGACATGACCGTCATACCCGGAAAAAAACCATTGGTTTTGCGGTGTTCCTGCATAAAAGTTGGTCAGGGTGTCATAATGCAGTACTGCTGTGTCATACGTTATCTGGATATTGGCACTGCTTATCGGGACCCCTGAACTGCTTGCCCCGGTGAGTTTGACAGGAATATAGACTACCTGTCCGACCGTTGCGGTGATTGTTGGCATTGAAACTGTCAATGTTTGCCCCTGTGAAAAGAAATAAATCACACAAAGCAAAAGAATTAATAATGGTCTTTTCATTTTAGCTGGTCTTCGTTGTTATTTTTCAATGGTTATTAAATGGTATAGTTTATTCCGAATGAGAACACACGGCCCGGAGTGTATGCCTTCACCTTGATGATGGCATCCGGAAGGTTCACCGATTTCATGGTTTGCTGTATCAGGACCTCCTGGTTGATGATGTCTTTTACTCCGAACTTTATCGCTAAATGTTGGCCAAACCTCTTTTGTATCATAAAGTCAAGGATATTCCTCGGCATTTCATAAGAGTTGGGAATATCCGGGGTTCCGATACCCACGATCCGCTGGCCGAATACATTGTATAACAAACTCACCGACAGGTCGCTTTTAGCAGTCTGGTAGTATATTCCGGCATTGACAATGTAGGGTGACTGGCCATACATGGGCCGGTTGCTGTCGAGCACAAAGAGGTACTCAGGGTTTGTTTCTACACGGGATCTGATATAAGCTGCATTGAGAACAAGGGAGAAATTCCTGAATGTCCGTAAGAAATTTTGTTTGGTTGACCAGCTTTGAAATCCAACCCTGATATCAACTTCTGCGCCGATGCTGTTCCCTTTGATGGCATTCAGGTAATGGAGGTCCCATTCCCCACCGGAGGCAGGAACCCAGGTAGCTTCAATGGGGCTGTCGAATTCTTTATAAAACGCGCCGAAGGTGATCATTTCACCCGGACTGGGATACCACTCATAACGCAAGTCGTAATTGTTGATGTAACACGATTTAATGGCGGGATTTCCATAAACAGTGACATTCTCTTTAAAATTGTAAAATGCGAATGGTGCTACCTCCCTGAATTCCGGACGGTTGATGGTACGTCCATACGCCAGCCTGATCATGTTTTTTTCATTCAGGTTGACAGTTAAATTTACCGAAGGAAAAAGGTTTACGGTATCTCTCGTTGTCTGGGTAACAAACTCATGTTCCGGACCAGGTCCCGGACCTGAAAGGATCATATTGTTGCTTTCAACGCGCAAACCACCATAAATGTTGAGCACTTTCCCAATCGGAATCCGCAGTGCGAGATATCCGGCAACCAGGGTGTTATCGATCTTGTACTGGTAACCCGGATCATAAACTTCACTGAAAATCACACCGTTCTGGTAATTGAAATTACCCGGTGAATATACGCTGTCGATTGGCTGGTGAAGGATTTCCTGGTTTATCACACCGGTTGCCGCCCAGATGACTCCGAACGGGCGGATGTAAAAATCCCGGTTTTTCTTTTCAGCAAATGCCCCTGCTTTGAGTTCAGGTTTGAATTCGCCGAAGGTGAAGATATGGTTGTAATTGACATTGCCATTATAAATGTTTTCCTTCACATTCGAAAAGAGCCGGGCATTTGCATCTGCATTTGCCTGAGAAGAGTACTCAAGCTGATAAGGATAATAAACAGAATCGTTCTTTTTAGGCGCATAATAGTTGATCAGCCGGGTATCGGGTTCACTCTGGTTGGCATAAGAATAGCCAAGGGTCCACTTGAGCGAATTGGCATCATTAAAATTGTGATTGCCGGTTATTGAACCTGAGTAAATGGTACGGCTGGCATATCCAAGCATTGTTTTATACACCTTGTTGTCGTCGCGGTAATGATCGAGTCCATTACGTACGATGGTAGAAGTAACCCCCGTCTGGTTAAACAGGTTATTAAATTCAAAAATGTTTTTTCCCGTTGAGAGCGACCAGTTTGATATGGCACCGATGCCGATCGCTTCATCATATTCCGAATCCCGGTATAATTTCGAATAGGTCACTCCGGAACTTGTAGTACCATAAGATTCCACCTTCGATCGTTCGATTTCATCTATGCTATGGGTTAATTTATAGCTCAATGCCGTTATATTTCCGATTTTCGACTTGCCGGCATTGAAGATGTGGCTGAAATCAATATTGAATTTGTTGTCGAGCGGCGCTGTCCTTCCGGTACTTGATGAGACCGTGCTGAATGAATGTGCAATGTCAAGCATTCGCTGCTTGCGGTAGGCATTCTCTTCGGGAGTTCCATTATTGTAATCCTGCAATTGCAGCACTTCGTTGGTTGAGGGCGTGCCGTCGGGCAGTTTACGGGTACCATCGTCAAAACCAAGCCAGTCGGTTTTCCCGCCCTTGTATTTTTGAAATTCAGTAAGCGAGGATCCATCACTGTACCCAACCGTGTACCCAAAGCTCAGGCTGTTTTTCTCCGGGATATTTTTTGTTGAGATCTGTATAAACGCCCCCGCAAAATCGGCAGGTATTTCCGGTGCAGGTGTTTTATAGATCACCATGTTGTTGATCATGTTACTGGGCAGCACATCAAATGAAAATGCGCGCTGATCGGTCTCGCTGCTCGGGGTCGAAGCATTGTTGAGCCACACCGCATTATATCGCTCGGTGAGACCGCGTACCACGATAAATCTTCCACCCATGATGGTCACGCCCGGAAGCCGCCTGATGACTTCAGAAGCATCCTTATCCTGGGATTTAGCGATCATTTGTGATGAAACACCAACAATGATCAGGTTGCTTTGCTTGCTGGCACTGATGACTGAAATTTCCGTATCGGTCTTTTTCCTTGCA
Organism: uncultured Bacteroidales bacterium; assembly: GCA_903926565.1. Classification (GTDB taxonomy): domain Bacteria; phylum Bacteroidota; class Bacteroidia; order Bacteroidales; family FEN-979; genus CAIVAT01. The sequence continues at coordinate 5,613 of CAIYJU010000044.1, read as the reverse complement.
GTAACCGAAACCTCCGAAAGCTGTGTGGTAGTTTCGGTAATGCCATGGTCAAGTGTGGTTACTTTGTCTTTACTAACTTTAACCCCGCGGATTGTGTCGACTTTATAAGAGATAAAGGATACAATTATGTTATAGGTGCCGGGTGTGACATTTTTAATGTGGTAGTTTCCATCAATATCGGTTGAGGCTCCGATTGTCGTACCCTTGATAAAGACACTCGCTCCGACAATACTTTCCTTTGTTTTAGCATCAGTGACCTTGCCCTGGATAGAGCCCTGGCCAAATGCGGTAAACGACAGAAATTCAACCAGTAAAATACTGAAGAGTAATATGCTTTGCTTCATGGAAATTGTTTGCGGCAAAATTACCTCATCAATTCCATGGGCATGTTAAATGAAAATTAACTCCTTGTTAACAAATTATGAAATTTTCACCCGATGATTTATCTGGTAATATTCTTGTAACCATTGACATTATTATATTTCCGGAGAAATTGCACTATAATCATCCGAAATATTTAATATTAAATTAATATTTGGTAACGTGGTGGTTATCTGGAATGATTATGCATAACATTGATTGTTCACAACCAAATCCGTGAAGTCATTATATCCGATGAATTCTATCCTTGATATGATTATTTCAAGTCTCCTTTTTCGTCTGGAACTTTTTATGCCATTTTTTGACCTTCGTCAGGAAATTAAATTTCCTGACGAGTTCCTTTCCGACCAACGCTGCACCGATCCAAAAGATATTGGTTGAGATGAGGATAACGGGATAGACAATGGCATATTGGGTCAATGTTAGTTTGCAGAAAGGCAGTAATAAGATTACGCCCCAGAGGATCCAGGAAGAAACAATCAAAGAAATACCAAGGATTCGTGAAAATTTCTGATTCATCCCAGTTGACTTATAATCGATAAAATTGTGGAAAGGATAAATTCTATCCCAATTGAAATTACGATAAAGCCAATAATCCGTGATAATGAGTTCATCCCTGATGCGCCCATTACACGCGTGATCATTCTCGAAATGTTGAGCAGGATAAAAATAATCATGGAAACTGCAAGGATCGAGGTGATGACTAAAAGTTTATCGGTCAGCAATGCATACACTTGATTATAGGTAATAAGCAGTGATATCGTTCCTGGTCCGGCAAGCATCGGTATTGCAAGCGGCGTCAATGTAATGTCGGACCGTATCAATGCGTCATCCTTAACCTTTTTCTTCAACCCTTTATGCCTTGAGAACGATCCGGTTAACAAGGCAAATCCCGAGGATGCGATGATTAATCCGCCTGCGATTTTCAGCGAATTCAGGCTGATTCCAAAAAATGAGAGAAGATATTTTCCTGCAAAAAATGAGATCAGTAAAATAATGAGCACATTTAATGAAGTCCTGAATGCGATACTCAATATTTGCTGTTTGGTTTTCCCTTCAGTCAATTGCATGAAAACCGGAACTGTGCCCAGAGGATTGATGATTGAAAACAAAGATCCAAGGCATAACAGAAAAAGATTCATATTTTTTCTGTCAAAATTACGCTGCTTTTAATGCATGAAAGGAAACTAAAGTTTAAATATTCATTAAATGTCTATGTACGAAGATAATATTCACCGATATGTTACCGGGCTAAATTCCTTGCATGACATTTAATGGTACTTGTCATGAATTTTGAATAAAAATTCTTTCAAAACCAGTATATGGTCGCATTTCCATCAGATGAAAGCAGGTAAATCCCTTTTTAACCAGGGGTAGTTCATGCAGCAGTTCTTCACAGGCGGCAATTGATGAAAATTCAAGCACCAGAATAGCCTCATGATTTTCATTGAAATAAAACTCCCTGACGATCTCTTCATGATATAGTTCATACAATAGAATTGCTTCCTCTGATAAGATCATTTTCTCATTTTCCGGATTGATTTTCCGGATATTTTTTTCAATGGCCAGTATTTTCATTGTTTAAGGTATAATAAATTGGTTTCCAATATTTTTTTCAATATATCCCCGATTTCAAAAAATTGATGGTTTCGGCAATTCCCAGGGAATATGAGGTTGGTTCGAAATGAAAATGCTTTTCAAATTTGCTTGAATCGAACTCATAATCAAATTCATTCTGATAAAGCATTTCATAACTCTCTCTGATCGTTGTGTCAAACAGTCCGCCAAAAGCAATCATCCATTTTTTTAAAACCATAAAATTTGATTTTAGACTCAATTCTTTTGCAGCCATCTCAATGAATGTTTGTCCGCTAATCCCGGGATTGCTGGAAGGCAGATGCCAAACCTGATTAAATGAAGACTCATTTTCAGCAAGCAACATCATTGCTTTTGCGCAATCGGTCGTATAGGAAAATGTATGAATTGTTTGAGGGTTAACCAACCACTGTGCCTGTTTACCCTGAAGCAGATTTTTGAATACCATCAGGTATGGCAGACTGTTCCTCGTAGCAAATGGCCCATACAAATCGGCTGCCCTTGCTATCGAGGCCCTAATTCCTCCGGTTTTCATTTCATTGCATAGTATCCTTGCTATCTCGGCACGTACCTCACCCTTCTTACTGCATGGATAATAGGGAGTCTTCTCCGTCATTTTTCCGTTTACCTGACCATACATATATACATTGTCGAAAAAGATGAGCCTTCCATTTGTTCGTTTGCAGGCTTCAATCGAGTTCGTCATAATACGTGGCCAGGTTTTCTCCCACACTTTATGGTTATACGCAAGCCCTGGACATAAAAACACAATATCCGATCCTTTAACTGCCTCTATCGTCTCGCTCAGAAAAGATAAATCGGCACAAACAGACCGGGTGCCTGGTAAGGAATAGCCACTGCGCGAAACCAACCTGACTTTCTTCCCCTGTTCAGTGAGTTCTTTTGCCAAGGCATTGCCAATTGATCCTCCAGCGCCTAGAATAGTATAGACTGTCATATTTAATGGTTCTCCTTTTTTTGAAATGGGTTGGTTTACCTGTGATACGAATTTTAAAAGCGAGGCAAGGTATTGAATGTTATTAGATGAAAAGTTAATAAATTGTTAATTCTGAACAATTTGCATTGGGCTACCCATTATTAATATTTAATTAATTATTAATTGATAATTCTTTAACATCCGATGGATTTAATGATATGATCTTTGCCAAATGAAATTTTTCCCTTTGAATTAAACTCCCTATTGTTGAATTGACCTAATCCGGCAAAATGAAAAAAATGTCAAACAGACCAACCAGGATTCTGCTTATTAGTTGCCTTTTGATTTTTATCGGGTTATCAGTTTATGGAAATCAATTGAACATGTATGATAGTTTAACGATGGACACAATTTCCTGCAATTCTAACCGCTTAAAAATTCTTTCCTGGAACATTGGAATGTTACCTGTCCTCGATCTTTTTAAAGAGAAAGATGATCGGGCAGAGGCTATTGCAAAAGCTCTTATTTCGTGTGATTATGATATTATTGTTTTCCAGGAAGCATTTACTGTTCATTCGCGTGCTGTTCTTAACCAGATCCTGCACGATCAATATCCTTTTGCCTACGGACCGATGAACAATTCATCTTTTTCATTGAAGTTCAACAGCGGGCTCTGGATATTAAGTAAAGTTGCATTAGAGAAAAAGAGGGAGATCGAATTCACTGCATCGGCCGGATTTGATTCCTTTGCCAGGAAAGGGGCAGTTTTATTTGAAGGACAATTTAAAAACATCTCTTTTCAATTGATTGCAACCCATTTGCAGGACGATGATTACCCGCAGGCAATAAGAAACCAACAACTTGAAGAAATTTTCGAAAAACTGATCTTCCCCTTTTCAGACATGACAACACCTCAGATCATTTGTGGCGATTTTAATATTGATGAACAAAAAGTTGAAAACTATAAAGGGATGTTGTCAATTCTGGACGCGGAAGATGGAGCGATTTCCGGGAAAATGAAAATCACTTTTAATGATGAAACTAATGATGCCTTTAAAACAACACATGCCAATCCCCGCAAGATTGACTACATACTTACACGGAATTCAAATGTAATCCAATGGATCAGCCGCAAGGTGGCTGTATTAAAATTCAGGTGGGGAAGAGGTACTGAATATCTTTCAGATCATCATGGGATCGAAGCAGCGATCGTGTTCAGAAAAGGTGATTACCTGAGCAAAGTTTACTAAAGAATAATTCATGTTAGGCTGGATACTCCACAAACACTCTGATTTTCTGATTAAACCTGAAACCTATGAGATACAAAAACTCATCGAAGAGGGAAACCAGGTTGGTATTGAAATGCTGGTTCTTCAGCCCGAGCAGATCGAGATCATCGTAAACCGCGATGACCGCAAGAGCATTTTTGTCAATGATGTATCCGTTCCCCTTCCCGATTTTATCATTCCCCGGATGGGTGCAGGTACAACCTATTTTGCACTGGCGTTGATACGACACCTTGAAAAGCTGGGTGTTTATTCCTTCAATTCTGCCAACTCGATTGATATCGTAAAAGACAAGCTCTACCAGTTTCAGATTCTCGCCGAATCGGGAATGCCGATCCCAAAAACCATGCTTGCTAAATTTCCCCTTGATTTGCACGTCGTTGGCAAGCACATCGGGTTCCCGGTGGTTGTTAAAACTCTCACGGGGTCGCAGGGAAGCGGTGTTTTCCTTTGTGAAACACTTCAATCTCTGGATGAATTGATGCATATGGTCGAAAATTCCAACCCAAATGTCAACCTGATTTTTCAGGAGTTCGTGAAGACAAGCCATGGCAGGGATCTGCGTGTTGTGACTGTGGGGGGCAGGGTTGTTGGAGCCATGGTAAGAACCGCTGCCGATGGTAATTTCAAAGCGAATTATTCCAGGGGAGGGACTGTCCAAAAATTCGAAATCACTCCAGAGATCGAGTGGCTTGTGCTGGAAATTGCGAGAAAACTGGACCTGGATATAGCCGGAATAGACCTCCTGTTTGATGAGAATGGTTTTAAAATTTGTGAGGTGAATTCCTCACCAGGCTTTGAAGGGCTTGAGCAGGCATGTGAAAAAAATATTGCCAGGGAAATTATCCAGTTTGTAAAGTTGCGGCTTGACATGAAGGCCAAAGGAAAATAGACCAATGAATCACCTGAACAGGTGTTTATTTTCATTAGCTTTGTGTATCAGTAGGCGAAACTGATACGTATAAAATGGAAACCATTAAGCTAATTGCCATAAACATTGCCGATAACATCGATATCAGGCATTTGAAACAAACCTTTGCAGGTTAATTGATTATATCAACATCCTCGGAGCTTTTCTTTAAAACCGATGAAAGGAAATATATTTCCATATTTAATTATGGCGTTATTGCTTTTTCAAATCACACACAAGCGGAAATTGATCAGGTTATAAAGAATATTGAGGGCTATCTCCACAATAATCAGGTCAGGATATCCGAAACCATTTCAATTGAGTTAAAAAGTTCTCCTGGAGTATCTTATGAAAATGAAGTCGTAACAGTACCTGACGATTATGAAAGTAATGAATTGTTTCGGATTGTTATGTTCGATCTTTCTCAGACCGTGGCCATTGATTACTATTCTGGTATCGCAGAAAAATTATTGCAGGAGGTAAAAACATTATCCGCTGAGTTG
>CAIYJU010000043.1 GCA_903926565.1 uncultured Bacteroidales bacterium | reverse complement strand
GCATTGCCAAAATTCAGTTTCATGCCTCCTGTGCGTTCTTCGTTCAGGATGCCGTTTTCATAACACTCCATCACAAATCCGAGGATGCTGCCCCAGCTGATGGTGCATATACCATACGTGTCGCAATAGAAATTGGCTTCAATCGTGAAGTCGGGATTGAATATCCCGGCAATTGAACCCAGCGATGATGTTGTTTCATATTCCGGGCCGTCAACAATGACTTTATCACCCTTGTAAGGTCCGGAGCGGAGTTCGTAATTATCTACCCCTTTTGCGCAGGCCATGTTGCAGCCAACCCAACAACCATCCGGAACATTTTGAGTAAAGAAAGATTTCCAAACATCACCGCTGATTTTAACTGCATCCGGGTGACTCCCGAATTTGAAATTATTGACCGGAAGGAGATCATAGTCGTTCATAACGAGCGTAAGATGAGCTGTTCCCTTCGACTTCATTTCGCATTGAGAATCATCAAGTTCACGCATCTCCTTGTTAAACGTACGGCCACGTTCCTGGATGGCTTCCATATTTACCACATTGTTGCGGTTGCCACCAATGGTTTTGACGTGGGCCACCAGGGCCTTGATCTTCTTGTCACGCAGTACGGTGCCGATGCCGCCTCTTCCGGCCTGTTTCAGCCTGACCTTCTTGCGCTTGATATCATAGAAACTGAAGTTCAGCATTCCGATGAGGGAGTGCTCAGCTGCAGTGCCTGCAGAAACAACAGAAACATTGTATTTGTCCTTATCAATTCCGGGAATTGCCATCATGTCATGCAACTCTTCTGCAAGAACATGGCTGTCGGAAGGAAGGTCGCCTGCTTCATAAATTTCAATCACTTCCCGCTCTTCTTCCAAAACAATCAGGATCTCCTGATCCGATTTCCCCTGGAGTTCAAGTGCATCAAATCCGCAAAATTTCAGGAACGGACCAAAGAACCCGCCAACATTGGAATCCACAACGATATCTGTCTGGGGGCTGATGGCACAGCATATAGCCTTGCCGCTTCCTGAGTACTGGGTGATGCCACAGCATGGACCGCCAGAGATAACAATTTCATTTTCAGGGTCGTTCCACTTTGTTTCAGGCCTGGTGGCATCCCACAGAAGGCGTAAATCAAATCCTTTGCCCCCGATGAATTTTTCTTTCATCAATTGGGTAACCGGTTTTTCTGTAATCACCCGGTTGCCGACGTTGATGTGCAGTGTGCGGTTATTGTATCCTTTGTCGATAGGAGCCCAGTTGTATTTGTATTGCGCCAGCAATTTGTGCGTTTTCTTGAAATCTTCGAATGTCATAACAGGGATGTTTTGTGAATTTTATAACGAAGCAAAAATAGTAAAAAAATGACAGTTAAATGCCCGAATATCAAAAAGATCGATATGTTTTATCGTGCATGTCGTATCAGCGTCTTACTTCATTGGAACTATTCCTGTTCTGCCTCAGCGCTTTTCGCCGGTCTGCTGCCACCATGCCTGTGATGCCTGTGGTGCCGATGGCGCTTTGTGTCATCATCAGAGTATTTTGTCAGGAAAATAATTGCAGGAATCCCGGTTATCAGAAGGGTAAGTGCTCCTGCGATCAGCGCTGAATCATGTATGCTCAACCGTGTTATGGATCGGGCAAGGAGTCCCAGTCTGGCAGCGACCCAGAAGACCAACAGGGAGAACATGGAAAAAAAGATAAGTTTGAATGTTATGACATACGATTTTTTGACAAACCATTTCTGCGTCATCCGTATATGAATTGAGTTGAGCAGTTTGTGATATGCCCAGGCAATTGATGTCAGCAGCAATCCATTTACAAGGGTAGATTTGAACAATGCAGGGTTAGCGGCAATATCACCGGAGAGAATGTTAATTATCAGCGTATTCACCCATTCCCAGACCCAGAACATGGCCATAATAATGATGCTGATGCTTGAGATAACAATTCCCTGTTTGAATTTAAGGATCTTTGAAACAGAGAGGATAACGATTCCCAGGACTCCGAAGGATAGCGACAACATTTCCGACCGCAACAATTTTGCTGCAATCAATAACATAATGGCCCCCGAAAAATAGAGAACCGGCTCAAGATAGCTTGTCTGGCTTTTGTGTTTGAAGGAGCGCCTGGGCGAATGTGAGCGCGTAGTGTGTACAGTTGTTGAGACGGGTTTTGTTTCTGGCATTGGCAGTTGAAGTTAAATTGTATTTCTATATTTCCGGATCTTCCAGCCGGGTTTTTAATTTATCTTTTTCAATTTCAAGATTGGCAATCTGACGGATTTTCTGTTCAATGGTTCTTTTTGTTGAGGAGATCCTGGCATGAAGTCCGGTCATGGCATCCTTTTCTTTACCTCCTGAAACAATTATATCCAGCTGGTCTTCAAGTTCTTTAAGGTAAGACTGGTCTTTGTCAAGAGAAGTTTGAAGTTCATAGATGTCGGCGGAGAACCTGGAAAGTGTGAATTGCATTTTGACCTCCCAGTTTTTCTTTTTATGCCGGAAGAAATCATCAAGGCGCTTTCCAAGGATGTCGAATGCGGTTTGAAGCCGTGAATACAACTCTTCACGCTGTTCATGAACCATCTTTAATCCCCTGAATTCCGCTTGAATTTTTTTAAGAAACTCACGGGTCTCTTTATATTCGTGAGTCTCTTCGGCCTGCCTGAGGCCGGCATCTACCATGGGTTTCAACCTGGAATAGTTGTATTGCGCCTCGAGATCGAAGGCGTGCCGCTCCTCATCCCTGCGTAATTTGATCATTTCAAACGCATCCTGCAGCCCGGCATATAATTCATCGCGATGTTCCCGCAGCAACTTTGAGCTTTTAACACGGTTCTGAATATGAAGAAGTATCTCCCAGGTGGCCTTTAAATCGGCAGAATTATTTGCCAGCGCTGTTGCCTCAACAATTTCAGGTTTTATATCAGCATAATTTGAGAAGGCCTCATTTTCAAAATCGCGATGTTCGTCATCGATTTTTTTATTAACGACCGAAAACGCCTCCTGTAACCTTCCATAAAGTTCTTCACGATCTTCCCTCCGCAGCCGCAACCCTTTGAAATGACTTTGAACCTCAATAAGGAAGCCCTTTGCATCATGGAGGGATTCGGCCCGGCCGGCATCAGCTAAACCTGATTCAAGAACTGACTTAAGGTTTTGATAGTTTTGAAGCGCTTCCTCTTCAGACCATTTTTCCGGTTCCATTGCGACAAATTAATTACCAGTGATTCCAGCAGGAATTACGATGCTTTTGGGGCACCGCCGCCAAAAATCTCCCTGATCGAATTTGTGATTGCAACTTGCTGTGCAACTGTTTCAGCCAGGTTCCGGAATGCAGCAAAAACCGGAGACTCAGTATCCGCCGAAACAGGAACCCCATTGTCGCCTGAGTCGGCAATGGCCGACACAATTGGGATCTGACCCAGAATTGGGATGTTCAGCTCCCTGGCAAACTTAGCACACTCTCCCTCTCCAAAGATAAAATATTTTTTATCTGGTGCATCAGGTGGTGTGAAAAAAGACATATTTTCAACCAGGCCGAGGATGGGTATGTTGATCTTGTCGTTTCGGAACATATCGGCAGCCTTCCGCACATCAGCGATTGCAACCTGCTGGGGTGTACTTACAATGATGGCACCCGTCAGCGGGAAATCCTGGATCAGCGTAAGCGGAATGTCACCGGTACCGGGAGGAAGGTCGATCACCATGTAGTCAAGTTCACCCCATTCTGCATCATTGAAAAGCTGACGCAACGCCATAGAGGCCATCGGCCCTCTCCAGATCAGCGCTTTCGACTGGTCAACGAAAAAGCCGATCGAGAGCACCTTGATTCCGAATTTCTCAAATGGATACACATAGGTTTTGCCGTCTTTGTCGAACCCGGTTGGCCGTTCATTGAGCATGCCAAACATCATGGGGATCGACGGACCGTAAATATCGGCGTCGATCAGACCTACCTTTGCCCCGGCTTTTGCCAGTGCAATGGCCAGGTTTACAGCAACGGTCGATTTGCCGACACCACCTTTGCCGGAACCGACCGCAATGATGTTCTTAACCTCTTTTAACATGACATCGGTCTCCTTCCGGCGGGAGGTAACCCTGGAAGTCATATTGATTTCAACCTCAAGGGAAGGATCAACATACTGATGGATTGCATCAAGACAAGCCTGTTTAATCTGGTTTTTCAACGGACATGCCGGAGTTGTCAGTACCACATCAAAGGATACCTTATTGCCATCGATGGCAATATTCTCGATCATATTCAGTGTGACCAGGTCCTTTCTCAGATCCGGGTCATCCACATGCCTTAAGGCATCAATTATTATTGAGTTATCTATGTTCATTTTAGATTTCAGATTTCAGATTTAGTATTTCGCATTTAATTAACCTCATCCCCTGCACCCCTTCTCCTCAAGGAGAAGGGGACGGGGGTGGAGGGGTTTCACATTTGTAATTCTTTCACCGGATTCCAGAAAACTTTCTCAAATCCGATAATTTGGTCTTCAATAATTTTCAAGCCTTCATTTTCAAGCAATTGCTGCATAATTACGGGGTTCCCAAAATGGTGTTTCCCGGAGAGCAGCCCGTTTCGGTTCACCACCCGGTGTGCCGGTATATTGGTTACCTGCGTATGTGAAGCATTCATTGCCCAGCCTACCATCCTCGCAGAGCCCCGCGATCCCAGGTATTCTGCAATTGCACCATAAGAGCTGACACGGCCATGGGGAATCAGCCTGACTACGTCAAAAACATTTTCAAAAAATGATTGGGATGCGGGTTTTGACGGTCCTGCCATTACATCTGCTCCTTTATTTCGAGCAGAAATCCTTTGATCCTGTTCAGGGAATCAATGGCCGCCACTTTATTCACAACATCTTCCTTGTTCTCTCTGAGTTTGTCCTTTGCACCCTGTAAGGTAAATCCCCGCTCTTTCACAAGGTGATAAATTATCCGAAGGTTATCCAGGTCCATTTGTGTAAACAACCGGTTGCCCTTTTTATTCTTCATTGGCTTCAGGATGTCAAACTCTTTTTCCCAAAACCGTATCAGGGAGGCGTTTACGTCAAACAGTTCTGCTACTTCCCCGATGGAATAATAGACTTTTTCAATTTTATTCGTTTTCCTTAACATGTAAAACAGGCTAATCCATGGTTTGTGAGGGGCGGGCCGACAACTCAAGCATCATGGCGAATTGTTCGGGTGTTATGTCATTGAAGAAGAAATAGATCGGGTTCACGGGAACGCCGTTTTTCCTGACTTCATAGTGCAAATGCGGAGATGTTGATTTTCCTGTATTTCCAACATAACCAATGATTTGTCCCCGCAGGATTTTCTGGCCGGGTTTTACAAATATCCTGGAAAGATGGGCATAGCCGGTTTGATAGTTGTACCCGTGATCGATCCTGATCTCATTGCCATAACCGCCCTCGATATCCCGGCCGGCGATGGTGACGGTGCCATTTCCTGTGGCATATACTTCAGTTCCGACCGTGGCTGAAAAATCCATGCCCTCATGAAATTTCCTGACTTTGTAAAACGGGTCCATCCTGGAGCCGAAATATGATCCGATCCTTTTGAGATCCTTGTTGTTGACAGGCTGGATTGCAGGGATGGAGACAAGCATCTTCTCTTTGTTTTTCGCCAGGTTGAAAACTTCATCGAATGATTTTGACTGAACATAAAGTTTTCCCAGAATTTTATCCATGTTTTTTTCGGTCTCTATCATCAGTTCCGAATTGGAGTAGCCTTTTAATGCCTCATACCTGTCAATCCCGCCAATTCCGGCGGAGCGGATAGAATTGGGAATAGGTTCTGATTCGAAAATAACCCGGTAAATGTTATCATCCCGGTCCTGCAGGTCGGCCAGAATGTTCGTTACCTTGTCGAGCTGGTCATTTAATATCTGGTACTGCAGCTTCATCTCGTCAATTTCCCGCTTCTGGGCTTTCTCCTTCGGTGAATCCAGGAAATTATAGGCGATGATCAGCACAACTGCAGCAAATACAACACCCGTCGACAGGTGCGAGAAAAAATACAACAGGCGTTTCCGCATCGTTGTATGCACCCGGTCGAAGGTCAAAGACTTTTTATTGAATTTATACTTTACCTTGCTCATCAACAGGTAAATAAAGAATTATTCAAAACAGGCTGGCTAACAGCTACAAAATTAAGTAAATAATTAACTTTGCAGTCCCTTTTGCCGTTTAAAAAATGTTAAAGAATGTTAATGACTTGTTAATAAAATAATTAGATGAATAATACCCTTATCCGCAAGACTTTCCTCGATTTTTTTCAGTCGAAACAACATGCCATCGTTCCTTCCGCTCCCATGGTGGTCAAAAACGATCCCACCCTGATGTTTACCAATGCCGGGATGAACCAGTTCAAAGATATATTCCTAGGCAACCAGGAGGGTAAATTCAAACGGGTTGCTGATACACAAAAGTGTCTGAGGGTTTCGGGAAAGCATAATGACCTTGAAGAAGTAGGGCACGACACCTATCACCATACCATGTTTGAAATGCTTGGCAACTGGTCGTTTGGCGACTATTTTAAAAAAGAGGCCATCGACTGGGGATGGGAACTGCTGACAGACGTATTGAAGATAGATAAAGCGTGTTTATATGTCACCATCTTTGAAGGTGATGAAAAAGAGGGACTTGGCCGCGACAACGAAGCATTTGAGTTCTGGAAGCAGCATATTCCTGAAGACCGGATCCTGCTGGGTTCAAAAAAGGACAATTTCTGGGAGATGGGCGATACCGGGCCATGCGGCCCATGTTCTGAAATCCATGCAGATATCCGCAGTGAAGATGAAAAATTGAAAATTCCCGGGAAAGACCTGGTGAACAAGGGTGATCCCCATGTTATAGAGATATGGAACCTGGTATTCATCCAGTACAACCGGTTATCGGGAGGGCAACTCGTTGAACTTCCGGCAAAGCATGTTGATACCGGGATGGGATTTGAACGGCTCTGCATGGTCATGCAGGGAACCAAATCGAATTATGATACAGATGTATTTCAGCCAATTATCCAGGCCCTGGCGCTGAAAGCCGGGGTGAAATATGGTTCTGACAACAAAGCCGACATTGCAATGCGGGTAGTTGCAGATCATTTGCGGGCCATTGCTTTTGCAATTGCCGACGGGCAGCTTCCTTCCAATGTCAAGGCCGGATATGTGATACGCAGGATCCTGCGCAGGGCTGTTCGTTATGGTTACGCATTCCTTGGTTTCAAGGAGCCCTTTATCCATGAGTTGCTCCCCGTTCTGATTGACCAGATGGGGCAGGTGTTTCCGGAACTTGTTCTTCAAAAAGATTTGATTAATAATGTTATGCGCGAGGAGGAGGCCGCATTCCTCCGCACACTGGCAACCGGTATCCAGCGGTTCAATGCCTATATAGCCACCCCGCAACCAAACACCGGCAAGGGTGCGGCGGGTTTGGTCATAGATGGCAGCTTTGCCTTTGAACTCTTTGACACATTTGGCTTCCCGATCGACCTTACCGAGCTGATGGCAAGGGAGATCGGCTGGACAGTTGACATGGATGGGTTCTCAAAAGGGCTTGAAGCCCAGAAAGCCCGTTCAAGGCAGGATGCTGTGGTGGATACCTCCGACTGGGTAACCCTTGTTGAATCTGCAGGGATGCCTGAATTCGTAGGCTATGACCAGGTCAGTGCAGATGCCATGATCACAAAATACAGAAAAGTAGTAACCAAAGGGGAGGAGCTCTTTCATATTGTATTGGACATAACTCCTTTTTACGCTGAATCGGGCGGCCAGGTCGGCGATTCCGGCTCGCTGATTTCAGCAGATGAGAAAATCGGGATCATCGACACTGTGAAAGAAAATGAGCTCATCATCCAGGTTGCCAGGTCGATGCCATCGGATCCTTCCCGCAAAGTAACAACGGAAATTAACCTTGAAAAGCGGCAGGCGATCGCCAACAACCACTCTGCCACCCATCTCATGCATGCGGCGTTGCGAAGTGTGCTTGGAACCCACGTTGAACAAAAAGGATCGTTGGTTGATGAAAACCGTCTGCGGTTTGATTTTACCCACTTTGCAAAAGTAAGTAAGCAGGAAATCGCCCGGGTTGAGGCACTTGTAAATGCAAAAATCCGTGAAAACATTGTGTTGAAGGAGGAGCGGTCAATGCCGGTTGACCAGGCGAGAGCGATGGGGGCGATGGCCCTTTTTGGCGAAAAATACGGTGACCAGGTTCGTGTGATCGTTTTTGATCCGGGTTATTCAGTGGAATTGTGCGGAGGTACGCATGTGCAGGCAACAGGTCAGATCGGCCAGTTTAAAATTATTTCGGAGGGTGCTATTGCCGCCGGTATCCGGCGTATCGAAGCCATTACTGCCTTAAAGGCGGAAGAATACTGGATTTCACAGGAATCTCTCCTCGACGGGATCAGTGAATTGTTGAAAAATCCATTTCATTTGTCCCAAAACCAGGTAGCCCCTATGAGAGACAATACCAGCAACAGTTCATTGGTGTTGAAATACAAGGGAAAGAAAGTTAATTTCTTTATGCAAAATTCATTGCAGCAGAACTATCGATATTATGAGAACACCATAGACGCTGATTTTTCTACGTATGATATTGTAGGCATCTACAACAATTATGGGAAAGATTTTAACAGGGTGAAAGTATTTACACAAGAAATCAAGTTGAGCTCAGCAGAAAATGATGATTCAAGGTTTTCATGGGTAGCAGGAACCTATTTATACAATCAGCAAAATCCAACCAAGCAAGCAACTGCATTTGGAAAGGATGCAGGATTTATAGGAGTTCCTGATAAGAATTTCGCGGTAATCTCAACAAATGAATCAACCAACAATGGAATTGCAGTTTATGGAAATGGCG
>CAIYJU010000042.1 GCA_903926565.1 uncultured Bacteroidales bacterium | reverse complement strand
ATGGCAACGAATGGTGGGTTCCCTTCAGCACCGATCAGATCTCTGGGATATTTGTGGTAACCGGACCCTACAAGGATGCGGGTCTTTATGTCAATGGGAAATACATCATCCCTTCGGAATATAAGATCCTGCAGGGCGAACCGAATAAAACCTTCACCATTTCAGCTAAAACTTCAGAAGGTGATCTGGTGATCACCTGCAACCTCTGGGGAATGAATCCGAAGCTTTATGAATGCTGGGGAAGTGTTGACGGGACATTTAAGGGGCAAAAACTTACCAATGGAAATTGCTGGCTGGAGCATGTGCCCCAGGGAGGGGTCAATGCAAGCCCTCCGGTGGGAGGAAGAAAAGGAGTGCCTGAGAAAAATTAACATGAATCAACATAGCAGTAACTAATCCTAAATGAAAACCTAATGAACGCAACAAAAATTTATTTCAGTCTTTTAGCAGTCATGGCTGCTTTTTTAATCACCTCATGTGGTTCGCCCGTAACATTGACAAGCTGGAAGAACCCGGCCGACAATTCAAAAATTTCGAAAGTTGTGGTAATGCCTTTGTTCGACAAACTTGAATACATGAAACCATTTGAACAATCAATGGATGCCTATTTTAGCAGCCAGGGACTGAAAGCGCTTGGGTCGCTTGATATTCTGAATCCAAATGTCAAATACACGGTTTCTGACATTAAAAAGAGGTGCGACAGTCTTGGCGCTGATGCCATTCTGGTATTCGTTTACAATGGCACGGATAAATCAGAAAGCTACGTTCCTCCCACCACTTACACAACCGGCGGGTTCGGAGGTTCCTGGGGCGGTGGCTCCTGGGGTGGTGGCTCCTGGGGCGGATACGGCGGCGGATTTTATGGAGGAGCAGCGGGCTTCGATGCAGGCAGCACCGTAACAACCGGAGGCTACTGGACGACTACTTCCGTGGTAAACCTGAAAGCAAGTCTGTACACCAAATCTTCAAAGGATGCCATCTGGACCGGCGATATAACGGTCACTGACCCGAACTATGTGGACCAGTCGGCGACGACCATCGCACAGGACATTTATGCTGACTGGCAGAAATATAATCTTTTGAAATTTCCAACGGAAAAAAAATAGCGAAAGAATATCCGTATTTTCAAGATACTGAAAAACACATCAGGGGGCGAAACGAGTTGAAATTAGTGCTCCAGTGATGAAAAACAGGCGAAGAGACAAATAAATTCAAAAGAAAGAGGGGGCGAAAGCTCCCTTTTTTGTTGTCAACTAATTTATTACTTTTGTCTGACGCTATGGCATTCACAGGCTTTAACTTCCGCATTGCGACAGCCTGAATTCGTGAATGTCAAAACCATTCTTTACCTGATTCAACTTTCCAATGAGATCAAGGCTGACGATGATTCTTGCTTTTCTGGGCATTATCTGTTCACAGGTAATTGTTGCACAGGACATGATAAGAACTCACAACCTGGATTCATTGCTGAGAACCATAAAAAGTCCGAGAGAGAAAGTTGATGCTATCCTGAAATTTCTGAAGCTGCCTGAAAATCAGCATTTGAGTGACACTGTCACCATTGAATTGGCAAAAAGGGCCTTGCAGATAGCCCAGCAAGCCAGTTATGCTGCCGGAAAGGTCAACGCCATGCTAAAGCTTGGAAACTGTTATTTCAGGACCAGCGATTATAAGCGGGCGATGGAGTTTGCCCAGAAGTCGAAGGAAATGGCTGAAGACCTTGATCTTGAGAAAGAGCTGGCAGACGCATTGAGCCTTATCGGTAAAATATTCACCGACCTTGACGACTATGACAGAAGTTCCCAGTATTTCTTTAAAGGCTTAAAATTATATGAAAAACTTGATGACAAGGAAGGGATATCCCATGCGCTGGGTGACATAGGGATGGTCTTTTATGACCAGCAGGATTATAAAAAAGCCCTTGAATATTATAACAATGCACTATCCATCGCCGAAAAAATAAACAATCCATCTGCAATAAAACGGCAGTATAACAACATTGCTGTTGTTTATGGCGACTTGCAGAAATATGACACGGCCATTTTGTTTCTCAGAAAGGCATTGGCCATCAACATCAAACTGGGGGATAAGCTCAGGCAGGGAACCAATATCATGAATATTGGCTATGATCAGATGAATCTGGGAAATTTCAGTGGTGCATTGTCCAGTTTTCAGCAATCCCTCGCCATTTTCCGGGAATTGAACAATCATATCAACATGGCCATCTGCTATATTAATTTTGGTTTTTGTTATCGTAGTATAAACAGGACAGAAGAGAGCATTGAATATTTCAAGCTGGCATTGGCGGAAGGACAGAAACATGGTTTCTTCAGGACTATTGAAAGTGGTTCGAAAATGCTTAACCAAATATATGCCGAAAAGAAAGATACCTTAAATGCATACAAATATGTGATGCTTGAAAAATTAGCGGTGGACAGTCTCTTTGCTTCCCAGAAACATAAACTTTTATCTAAACTTGAACTTCAATACCTATACGAGAAGAAGGAATTTGCCAGGCAACTGGCCCAGCAAACCAAAAACACGGTAATGCTCATTGTCATTTTCAGCCTGCTTTCCGGTCTCATAATTTTAGGATTGGTGTTTTCAAGACACCGCCTCAAGTCGAGGCTGGTTGTTTTTGAAAAAGAGAAAATAGAATCAGAGCTGGATATGAAAAACAGGGAGTTGACAGTCAACCTGATTTCATTGATTAAGAAGAATGAGATGCTGTCTGATATTTCATCCAAACTGGTGCAGCTTGACCGCCATGCCAAAGGAGTTGAAGCAAAAGAGGTGATCACGATGATCAGCCAGGAACTGCGAAACAGGACAGATGATAAAATGCTGAATGAATTTACGCTCCGCTTCCAGGAAGTGCATGCCGGATTTTATGAAAAATTGTTGCAGGCTCATCCCGATCTGTCGCAGAGTGACCTGAAATTATGTGCTTTTCTCCGGTTAAACATGTCAACCAAAGACATTTCAGAACTTAACGGTCAGCAACTTGCCTCTATTGACCAGGCAAGATACCGGCTTAGAAAAAAACTTGGCCTTTCCAATTCAGATACCAACCTGGTGACGTTCCTGTCACAGGTATAAAATTCCTTCAGTTAACCTTTTTTCATTTACGGATTATTTACCCGGGTGCAAATCCGTCCGGTAAAGCTTTTTTTTCAAAATAGTCCAAGTTGTTTCTTATGAGTCACATAAGTAAACATGTAGAGAATAAGTAGAGGTGACTACACGCTCACATAGCTATTTTGTCTGGGTGATATATTTTTTTTCAGGTTGGCTGACGATGATATTTGCATATTCAAACCAATGCTCCTCCATGCCTGACAAAAACGAAGACCCTGCTGATTCCGAAAATGAAACCTGCCCTGCGGATTCGGAGAATTCTATTGAAAACATTAAATACATGAAAAAGTTGGCGCTGCAGCGATCCGTTTTGAATAAGCTTGTCGGTTCCGATTTAAATCTTACCACCACCAACATCAGTGTCGATCCGGAAAGTCCTGATCCGATTAAACCAGTTTAAACAAATCAGTCAAATGAGAAGAAATCTAAGCTTAAGCGTATTGTTCAGTGTATTAATTGTTTTTTACCTTGGTATCGGGACATCCCGGGCTCAAACCTGGGAAGCGACAAATGGCCCTTTCGGGGGAAATGTGAGCTGCCTGACACAAAGTGGAACCTTCCTTTTTGCAGGAACAGCCATGGGTGTTTACGGCAAAGGAATATTCCGTTCGGCTGATAACGGGGCAAACTGGACTGCCGTTAACAATGGCTATTCTAATACCACTTTTGGAAAATGGATTATCGCACTAACCGCGAGCGGTTCTTATGTTGTTGCGTCAACTGGTGCTGGGGTTTATCGTTCATCTGACAATGGCGACAACTGGGTACTGACCAATTTTAATAATTCTGATGGAGCTCCCACATTTTTTGTTACCGTTGGCACAACTTTATTCGCCGGTACAATGGCGGGTATTTTTGTTTCCATGGATAACGGACTTAACTGGACTGCAAGGAACAGTGGCTGGCCCAATGGCATAACTGCTCCTTCAATAAGCGGTTTGGCATATAATGGAACATATTTATATGCAGGGGCAGAATGGACAGGGGTTTTCTATTCGAGCGACTTAGGCGTAACCTGGGTGGATATTAACTACGACTTACCAGGCGCCGATATATACCGGCACAAAATTGCCGTGAAAGGAACTGATGTTTTTGATGCTACCGATTATGGTGTCTGGCGCTTGCTCGACAATGGCAATACTACTCAATCCTGGACCCAGGAGTTAGAAGGGTTGCCGATGGGTGACATAAGCCCGTTGACGATGTTGGTAAAAGACAACAATATTTATATCGGAGGAAATGGAGGCATCTTCACCTCCAGCGCAACCGGGGCCATGAACTGGACACCTTCCAACGGCAATTTGCCTGTGCAGCAGGTGCATGACCTCTTTCTTAACGGTACGGAAATCTGGGCAGGAGTAGCCCGCAAGGGCCTTTATCGTTCAAACGACAATTTTGCAACATGGACGCTCGCCAGCCATGGCATGACAGCCCTCAGCACCAAAATGCTCACCCATGGCACCGGATCAAAAATATGGGCCGCAACCTACGAAGGTGGTGTTTTCAGCTCGGAAGATGCAGGTGCCAACTGGATCCCGACTGTGGGGAACATCCAGGCCGATGCAGGCCCTTGCGCTCACGGGGCTTCTGTTTTTGTGCGATACTCGGGAGAACTATATCGTTCAGATAATCAAGGAAATACCTGGCTTCACGTTCCGTCATTTTATGCAACGGCATGGGCACAGGTTATGTGCTTTTATTCAAAAGGGACAACGCTTTTTATTGGAAGTGACCTTTCTGGATGGGACGGTCAGGGCTTGTGGTATTCCGGTGACAATGGCGAAACATGGAGTGGAATCATTATATGGAATCCGGCACACACAACCAAGCTGAGTGTTAAGACAATAACAGAAAACGCAACCAAAATGTTTGCCGGAACGGATGAAGGCGTATACGAGTCATCGGATAATGGTTTTACCTGGGTTCCATGCAATCCTGCAGCAACGGCCTTTAATACACAAGTTCTCGTTGTTAACGGAGATGTTATGTTCGCAGCCAATGGCACCGGGATAAAACGTTCAACGGATGCAGGTATTACGTGGGCAGATAAAAACAACGGACTGGGCAGCCTGAATGTCAAGTCGATGGTTTTCAGCGATGACAGAAGTACTTTATATGCAGGTACCGGAACGGGAATATATAAAACAACAGACAACGGCGAAAACTGGACATCCTATAATGCAGGTTATCCGGGTGTTGCGCCTAATGCAACATCATTGCTTGTTTCAGATAATTATCTGTATACTGCCGATTTTTTAGTGGCAATGCCGGTAAATCGTACCGCCATGTCAGGTTCAGTACCTGAACAACCGGATGCAATTGCCGGTTCTGCCACACCATGCAGGGGATCTTCACAAACATACAGTGTCACGAATGTGCCAGGTGTTACCTACAGCTGGCAATTCCCTTCCGGCTGGGTGATCACTGCCGGTGGAACAACCAGTTCTGTAACTGTAACCGTGGGAACAGCCACAGGCATCGTGCTGGTAACTCCGTCAAACAGCTGGGGAACAGGTCCGGCGCAGTATATGATGATAACGCAAACACTGGTTGTTGCGGGTCAGCCCGGTACAATAGCAGGGCTGGTGAATCCGCTTGAAGGGACCAGTCAGATCTACAGCGTGGTAAATGTAGCCGGGGTTTCATATTCATGGACCTTCCCGACAGGATGGGTGCAGACAGGCGGCGGCAACACGAATGCAATAACCGTAAATGTTGGAAGTGGTTCAGGTAACGTGGTGGTAACTCCGTCAAATGCCTGTGGAAGCGGAACCCCGCGCACCCTGGCTGTTATTGCAGGTCCGGCAATTATTTCGGTCAATGGCATTGTCGTTTCCAGCGGACAGATACAATGTTATAATGCAACCGGCACGATCACGGTTGCCGGAGGCGAAAGTACCTTTCTCGTTCAGGCAGGCGGCCAGGCAACCTTCATTGCCGGCCAGATGATCTCTTTCCTTCCCGGAACCAAAGTTGAAGAGGGCGGATACCTGCTCGGGACCATTACCACCACCGGCCAGTACTGCGGTATTTTACCGGCGGTAAAGTCCGTTTCCACGGCAACAGATGGCCTGGCCCCCGCCGAAGGAACCATTCAATTCCGTCTTTATCCCAACCCTACGACAGGCACATTCACCCTCGAACAATCGGGAGATGGTACCGGACAGGACCTGAAACTGGAAATCTACAGCATGCTGGGCGAACAGATCCTGGCGGATAACATTATTGGGGAGAAAAAGCACCAGTTTGTGCTTGGGAATGTTCCAACAGGGATCTATCTTGTCAGAATCTTATCAGGAGAAAAGGCTGAGACGATCAAGCTGATTAAACAATGATGCACTGATAATTAAGAAAGAATCAAGTTCAATTTTTAAGAGGGGGCGAAGCCCCCTCTTTTAGTTTACCTTTGTTTTTATTAACATAACTGAAGATGAGGTTTGTCAGGCTGATATTGAAACCGGGTATGGCCATGATGCTATGCTGCTTGTTCAGCTCTTTACCGGCTCAGAATTCGTTAGTTGTCGACAGCCTGTTAACATCATTATCCGTTGCGAAAGATCCAAACGCCAGAATTGAGGTATTGCTGGGCTTATCCGCAGAGCTTGAAGGTTCTGATCAGAACAAGGCGCTGAACTATGCCCAGCAGGCGTACCTGCTCTCTAAGCAGTCAGGCTATCGCAAAGGAGAGATCAACTCGTTGATCCAGAAAGGAAATTGTTACTTTCGGATGAGTGAGTACCGGCGTGCCATGGATTGTGCTGAAAATTCCATGGCCATGGCTGAAGAGTTGAAAATGGACAGGGAAATTGCACGCTCCCTGAACGTGATCGGCGGAATTTATAATGAACTGGGCGAATATGATAACAGTTCGGAACATTTTTTCAAAAGCCTGGCCATTTTTGAAAAGATACATGATAAAAAAGGCGTTTCACAATCCCTTGGATTTCTTGGTACCGTTTACGATAGCCAGAAAGAGTATGACAAGGCCCTGGGCTATTTGAATAAATCGCTGTCAATAGCCAAAGGCTTGGGAGACCGTTCGCTGATAACAAAAAATTTAAACAACATCTCCATCGTTTACCTGCACCTGAAGAAATATGATATATCCCTGATGTATATTACTGAAGCGCTTAGAATTAACATACAGCTGAATGACAAGCGTAAAATGGGCCTGAACTACATTAACATTGGTTTGACCCAGGTTAAACAGAAAAAACATGTTGTTGCCATGGGCAGTTTCCGGGAGGCCCTGAAATTAAGCAAGGAAACCAATAACCGGGTTCAGATAGCCATCTGTTACATCAACATGGGTGGATGCTATTATCAGACGGGCGATAAATCAGCGAGTCTGGAGGCATATAAAGCGGCGCTCAGCGAAGCCCGGCAGAACGGATATATGAAAATCATTTACGAGGCAGCTTCAGTGCTTGGAAAACTATACCTGGAAAAGAGAGACACGATCAGTGCATTTAAATACAAAATCATAGAAAATCAAAGCAAGGACAGCCTGGGCCAGTTGCGTACCATGAGAAACCTGACTGAACTTGAATTCAGGTACCAAACCGATAAAAAGGAGCTTGTTGGAGAGATTGCCCGGCAGAAAAAGGAAAGCATGATGCTGATCGCCATACTTGGACTTGTTGCCGGTTTGATCATTGCAATTTTGTTCTTATCGAGAAACCGCATCAAATCAAAACATGCCGCCCTCGAAAAAATGTCTGTTGAGAAAGAGCTGAACTTTAAAAATAAAGAATTATCAATCAACTTAATGGCGCTGATGAAAAAAAACGAAATGTTGTCAGACATTTCAAATCGTCTGATCCAGATTGAAAAAGAAGAGATAACGGAAGCCTCCAAAGCAGTAATATCCAAAATAAGCCATGAACTCAGCATCGGGGCTGACGAGAAAATATGGAAAGAGTTTTCGGTACGTTTCCAGGAGGTGCACAGCGGGTTCTATGAAGCATTGCTGGTGAAGTTTCCCGATCTGACACAAAATGAATTAAAGCTGTGTGCATTTCTGCGGTTAAACATGTCAACCAAGGATATCTCTGAATTAACCGGGCAAACTGTCATGACAATTGAAAAGTCAAGGACACGATTAAGAAAAAAACTTGGCATCGCGAACTCAGAGCTCAACCTTGTCACCTTTCTGCTGCAAATTTAGCATTCCCCCCAAAGGCTTCAGCAAATAACCCTAATTCGTCATTTGTCCCATTAATGTACTGGTCGCTTTTGCGTATAAAGACGTTTTTGTATGGGCGTTTTTTTAGGTTTCAGCCCATTCCCGACTGATATTTGCCGTTCAATAAATAATAATCCGAATGTATGAAAAAAGCAAAAGATGGCACCGCTCCCGGCGGAAAAACTCCCAAAATCGACCCGGAAGAAAATATAAAACGGACAAGAAGGCTTGAAATACAAAAAGATGTTTTAAGAAAAATCATGGATCCGATCACCGAACAGCTGCAAAAAGATAAATTGAATGAAGCAAAGGCCGGGGTAAAGAAGAAAAAGTGAGTTTCAGCCCTGTAATTCTAATAGTAACCAAGCAATTAAACCAAATTCTGTAAATCCAAAACTCATGAAAAAAAGCGTACTGTTTTTTGTTTTCATCTTCCTTGCCGGGTTCAGTTTTGCCCAGCTGACCGGAACAAAGACCATTCCCGGCGATTATACAACGATTGCATCAGCCATTGCAGCGCTGAACACTTCAGGTGTCGGAGAAGGGGGGGTTATCTTTAATGTAGCTGCGGATTATACCGAAACGATCACGGCCCCGTTATCCGTCACCGCCACCGGCACACTTGCAAATCCCATTATTTTTCAGAAAAGCGGGGTGGGAGCCAATCCGCTGATTACTGCTTATGCGGGTATCGCAACTCCCGCTTCAGCCGTGCAGGATGGAATGTGGAACCTTGTAGGTTCTGACTATGTGACCATCGACGGGATCAGCCTGGTTGATCCGAATGTAACCAACCCAGCCACAATGGAATACGGATATGGCATGTTTAAAGCAAATACTTCCAACGGATGCCAGCACAATACAATTCAAAACTGCGTGGTTACCCTCAACAGGAACAATATAGTATTAGGTACCGCACCATCTGTTGACGGATCAAGGGCCATCAACATCATGAACTCACTGGTCACCACCCAGGCCACCATCCTGGTGCCTTCCGGGCCAACAGGGGCCAACTCTTATAACAGTTTATTCAGCAATACGCTGCAAAACTGCAACATTGGCATTGCCCTCATCGGGCACGCCGGGGTATCCCCTTTTTCAACCTGCGATTTTGGCAATGATATCGGGGGCGCCTCACTTATTACCGGAAACACAATACTTAACTTCGGAGGCGGCGCAGGCGCTACCACTGCAAACGCGGCTGCCGGAGTGAGAACCCTGGCCCAGTATGACCTGAACGTTTCGTACAATACGGTCAACAACAACAACGGGTCGGGTATAAACCATACAGGCCCGATGCGGGGCATCCATATAAATCTGGCTATTACAGCAAGTGAAAATATATCCAATAACACGCTATCCATTACAACCGGGGCAACAAACTCCGCGACATCGTGCATCGAAACTGGTTCAGGCGGAACGTCCGGCGCCAGTACCATTAATATCAATAACAATACAATGACAGGAGGTTCCACAACTTTAACCACCGGCAATTTTTATGGCATCTGGAATTCCCTGGTAACAGGCACGGTAAACATTAATTCCAATACCATTTCCGGATTCTCAACTTCCGGAACAGGCATCCTTTATGCTATTAATGCCGGTTTGCCTGTTTCCCTTGTTGTTAACAATAATACCATTACAAACTTTACCAGAACCGGGAACGGCAGAATTACTGCAATGATCACGAATGCACATATAACCTGCCAGAACAACCTGATCGATGGCCTGGTTTGTACGGCACCGGCAAGCACCGCTGCCATTTACGGCATCATGGATAATGTTCAGACAGCCACAACCGGCGAAAGCTATATTTCCAATACAATCAGGAATATCAGCTCCACGGGAACCGCTGTTATTTATGGAATTTTCACCGCAGCAGTTATCAATTCCACCGGTAATAAAACGATTCAGAACAACCAGTTGTATAATTTTACCATCGCCGGTGGCGGAACAATCTACGGTATCATAAAGCAAAACGGTACAACTGACACCATCAGCGGAAACCAGGTTCATGACCTCAGCATTACCGGGCCGGTTGCAGGAACCATTAACGGGATAAGAAGCGCAAGCGGGGCAACAAACAGCATCTTTAAAAACAACATTTATGCCCTCAGTTGTGCAGGTGGCAGTAGTGGCTCTGTGGCAGGAATGTACATTGAAACCGGTACAACCAACAACATCTTCAGGAATAACATTTACAACCTTTCCAGTGCAAGCACCAACCCCGGTCTCTCCGGGGCTTACCTTGCAAGCGGTGTCACCAATAATTTCTACAATAACTTCATAAGCGACCTGAGAACTCCTGCGGCCAATGCAGGATTGGTGCAGCTGGCAGGTATTTATGTTGCCGGCGGAACAACCAGCAACGTGTTTTATAATTCAGTTTACCTGGATGGTACAAGCACAGGAGCTCCTTTCGGCAGTGCAGCTTTGTATGCATCCACCGACCCGTGGCTGATGATGAAAAACAACATCCTCGTCAATGCAACAACGCCAACCGGAACCGGTATTGCTGCTGCATACTTCAGAAATGGTACATCGTTGACGCACTATGCGGCAGGTTCAGACAACAACGACCTGTATGCCGGCGCACCTTCGGCCGGCAATTTAATCTTTTATGATGGCACGAATTCCGACATGGCCCTTGATACCTATAAAACCAGGGTTTCTCCCCTGGATGGATTGTCCGTCACGGAATTGCCGCCCTTTGTGAATACTGTTGCCGCACCTTACGATCTGCACCTGCAAACCACCATTCAAACGCTTTGTGAAAGCGGGGGTGTTGCGGTTACCACGCCGGACGTCGCATTTGATTTTGACAACAATACACGCTATCCGAACCCGGGATACCCGAACAATCCATTGTCACCCGCTTTGGGATCTGATATCGGCGCCGACGAGTTTGCAGGATTATCATACGACAAATCTCCACCGGTTATCTTCTTAACCCCCCTGGCAAATACCTCATCCTCCGCAGCCAGAAACCTTGTGGCAACAATCACCGATATGTCGGGTATTCCCACCTCCGGCAACGGTCTGCCCAGGCTTTACTGGAGAATCAATGCAGGGACATGGAACGGCGTGACAGGAACCTATGTAAGCGGAAGTGACTATAATTTCTCGTTCGGTGCCGGCGCTTTGCTAAATGATGTAATCTCCTATTATGTTGCAGCCCAGGACATGGCAGCTTCGCCCAACACCGGATCATTGCCATCGGCCGGCGCTGTTGGCTTTACATCCAGTCCGCCAGCCTGTTCAACACCTCCTGCCTCACCTTTTTCCTATACAATCATTGAGGGAATCTGCGGTGCCTTTAATGTGGGTGCCGGACAGATTTATCCCACCCTCACGGCTGCCATCGCCGATGTGAACAGCAAGGAGATAACGTGCCCCGTTACCCTTCTGCTCACCGATGCATCCTACTCCGCCTCCGAAACATTTCCCGTTACGATTAACGTCAATCCGGGCTCGGGTGCGGTGAATACATTGACAATTAAAACAGCGGCAGGAAATAATGCCGCGATTACAGGGTCGGTAAACAGCGAATCGCTCATCAGGGTGCTTAATTCAAATACAATTATCGACGGCAGTAATGCTGCAGCAGGGACCACACGGAACCTGACAATCAATAATACCGGCACCACGCTCCCCGGCGTTGTATTGATCGGATCTGCCGGTGCAAGCGCCATCACCGGTGTCACCCTGGAAAACTGCACAGTCATCAACGGAATTAATTCCGCAACGGCGGTTAACGTCTCGGATGCCACTGTACAGGGAGTTGCCGGTTATTTTAATAACATCACGATCCGGAACAACAGCATTCAGCTGGCATATATGGGGATATCCTGCCTGGCAGTCAATACCGCAGGAAACGGCAGCGGAATGCTGGTTGCCGGCAACGACATGACCACACCGGGGGCAAACGCGATCCGCCTGACAGGGATTTATCTGCAGGGGGTGGATGGCTGTACCGTCTCAAATAATTTGATCGGCAATATGGCCAACACCGATGAAACCGCGAATCTGACCGGGATCATGATTGCTGCCGGAACCGTAAACGCTGTCATCTCGGGCAATACCATTTCTGCCATCACGGGTACGCTGGCGGGACCCAGGGGGATTGCTGTGGCTTCTGCCAGTGTTAATGCCAACATAAATGTAACTGATAACATTATATCGGGATTGTCAACAGGCGCCCCAACCGAGGTTTATGGGATATATCTGAACAGCGCAATAAGCGGCTGTACCATCCAGAAGAATGTGATCTCCGATATAAAGAATTCGCACCCTGCAGGGTACAGTGCGACCGGCATTGCGCTGGCTTCGACTCTTGCTGCTGCAAATACAACGCTTAAGAACAACGTGATCTTTGATGTGGCAGGTTACGGATTCAGTAACTGGCAACGTGACAATGGATACGGCATTAACATTATGATCGGGGGCGGGTATAACCTCTATTTCAATACCATCCATCTGTCGACCGACCAGACCCTGCCCGGGGGTGTGCCGGTCTGCCTGATGATAGGCGCTGCTGTAACTACCCTAAACTGCCTTGATCTCAGAAATAACATCTTTGTTATAGATGCAACCGTTGGAGATATGCTCCTCGCCGTCATGTGCAACGCGTACAAAACTGTTTTCAGCCATATTGACTATAACGTCTATTTCTCTTCCGGCCAGTTTTTTGGTGATTTCGTCCTTATAGGGAATTCTCATCGTCTGTGTTCCACGATGGCTGAGTTTCGGACCCAAAGCGGCCAGGATGTGCACTCGGTCAACATGAAAGTGGACTTTGTTTCTCCTGTCAGCCAGGTTCCGACAACTGCTGCCTTAAGCCATCTTGGAGATTTTCTTACGACAGTGCCGACCGACTTTAACGGTGTTTCCCGAACCAATCCACCGGATATGGGGGCCTATGAATTCTCGTTGAACCCGCAGCTGGCTACGTCCGCCGCAACCGCTGTTGTGGGTGCCGGTGCCACACTCAATGGAACCGTGACTGCTGCAGACCAAACCGTAAGCATGTATTTTGATTACGGGTTAACTGCCTCCTATGGAACTACGATTGCCGGAACACCTCCAACCGCAACAGGAAATACCCTGTTGCCTGTCAGTGCTGCGGTTACGGGCCTGGCAGAGAATACCACCTGTCATTTCCGACTCAGAGGGGTCACCTCAGCCAATGTTACAGTATATGGCAACGACATGACCTTTACGACCGGTTCTGCTATTCCTGCTGATCTGACAGTTAATAGTACTGTTTCAAACGAAATGTGTTTCAACGCAACGAATACCATCACCGTGGCAGGAACTCCAAACACTTTTGTGGTAACACCTGCAGGAAGTGTGACCATGATCGCCGGGGTGAATATCCTTTATCTGCCTGGTACAGTTGTTCAGCCGGGAGGATACCTT
>CAIYJU010000041.1 GCA_903926565.1 uncultured Bacteroidales bacterium | reverse complement strand
GGGCAAAGGGCGTTTCCATCAGTGGCATCACAAATGGCAACGACATGACTTTTACTACAGGTACAAGTATTCCGACAGACCTGACGGTTTCAAGCACCATTCAAAACGACACCTGTTTCAACGCAACCAATACCATTACCGTGGCCGGAACCCCTGATACGTTTTTGGTAATGCCCACAGGCATTGTGACCATGATCGCCGGGGTGAATATCCTTTATCTGCCTGGTACAACCGTTCAGCCGGGAGGGTACCTTCACGGGTACATTTCGACAGGAACCTATTGTGGTGTTCCGGCATCGCCTGCTGTTGCAGTTCTCAGCGGGCAGGACGGGAGTCCCTTAGGCTTCAACCAGGTTAACTTTACCATCTACCCGAACCCCACCAGCGGGAACTTTACCCTGGTGCAAAAAGGCGACAAACTATACGGCAATGTAACAGTTGAAGTTTTCAGCATGCGTGGTGAAAAAGTCATGACCGAAACGATCATCGGGGAGCAGATGCATGACTTCAGGTTCTCCGACATGGCCACCGGGCTTTACTTTGTGAAAGTGGTTGCGGATGGGTATGTGGAGACGATGAAGCTGGTTATATTGTAGTACCCACTAAATCTATCCTTGCTTGCATAGCGGGGCAGTGGAAGGTTTTGTGTTTGGTTGGACCGCCCCGGGAAACCGGGGCGGTTTTTATGTATCTTTGCTTTGTGTTCCATCCCTTCCCCGACGAATGAGCTTCGCAACTAAGATCAGTATACTTATCAGGGCATTGGCTTTTTGTATTCTTCTTAACACGTTGCATGCTCAAAATTCCGTTACCGTCGATAGTCTTTTAAAGGTCTTGTCTGTCGCGAAAGACTCAAAATCGAAAACTGATGCCTTGCTTGGTTTAGCTGCTGAAATTGCGGGTTCTGACCAGGACAGGGCACTGAAGTATGCCAGGCAGGCATACCAGCTTGCACGATCGTCGGGAAACAACATGGGAGAAATCACCGCCCTGATGCGGCAGGGGAATTGCTATTTTCGAATGAGCGAGTACCATCGGGCAATGGAATGTGCGGACAGTGCA
The DNA here is from genome assembly GCA_903926565.1 of uncultured Bacteroidales bacterium. Lineage (GTDB taxonomy): Bacteria > Bacteroidota > Bacteroidia > Bacteroidales > FEN-979 > CAIVAT01. The sequence continues at coordinate 6,029 of CAIYJU010000041.1, read as the reverse complement.
TATACAAGAGCTAGAGAGTTAAGCATGGAAAAGGAAACCGGACTTTCCCTGAATTTCATCGGCAGCATCTATTGTGAAATGGGCGAATTTGAAAAAGGTTCAGAACAGTTTTTCAAAAGTTTGAGAATTTTTGAAAAAATAACTGATAAGAAAGGAATGTCTCAATCAATAGGGCTGTTGGGCAATGTCTATATGACCCAAAAAAAATACAACAGGGCACTTGAATATTTAAATAAATCCTTGTCTGTTGCCAGGGAGATTAAAAACAACAAGTTAACGGCAAGCCAGTTGGGCAATTTAGCCTGTGTTTACATCCTGATAAAACAATATGATACAGCAATGGCCTGCCTCAATGAAGCCATCAGAATAAATACTGTCAGGCATGACAAATTAGACATCGGAACCAATTATCTGAATATCGGGATAGTACAAACCAAGCAGCAAAAATATGAGGAGGCATTGATCAGTTACAAAAAGGCGCTTCAATTACATCAAGAAATCAACAACAGCTATCATGTGGCCAATTGCTATTTCAATCTTGGGGAATTTTATTTTGAAACCGGCGATAAATCAGCCAGTATTGCTGCTTTTCAAACTGCACTAAGCGAAGCTCAGCAATACGGGTACAATAACCTCGTGTACACCGCTGCAGGGAAATTAGGAGACCTTTACCTGGAGCGGAAAGATACAAGTAGTGCCTTTAAATATAAAATGATTGAAAATCAGAGCAAAGACAGCCTGAACCAGTCACAAAAAAGTAAAACGCTGTCAATACTCGAATTTCAATATCAAACAGACAAAAAGGAGTTCGAGAAAACAATTGCCCGGCAGAGAAGGGAAAACATACTGTTACTTATCATCATGGGACTGATCACAGGTTTAATTATTGCAATTTTATTTTTATCAAGGCACCGAATCAAGGCAAAACATGCAGCCCTCGAAAAACAGACGATACAGAAAGAGCTGAGTTTTAAAAACAAGGAGTTGACAATCAACTTAATGGCGCTGATGAAAAAAAATGAAATGCTGTCCGACATTTCTAGCAGGTTGATTCAAATTGAAAAAGAAGCCGTAAAAGAGGAAACCAAAGATGCAATAACCAAAATCAGCCTCGAACTTAGAAAAGGGGCCGATGAGAAAATATGGAAAGAGTTTTCAGTGCGTTTTCAGGAGGTACATAGCGGATTCTATGAAACATTGCTGGAGAAATTCCCCGATCTGACACAAAATGAATTGAAGCTATGTGCCTTTCTGCGTTTAAACATGTCAACCAAGGATATTGCAGAGTTAACCGGTCAAAGCCGGCTTGCCCTTGAAACAGCAAGATACCGGTTAAGAAAAAAGCTTGCTATCACGAACTCAGAAACCAACCTCGTGACCTTCCTGTTGCAGTTTTAAAGAAATATCGGATCGTTCCCCCTGCTGCATTCTGTTTTCCTGCGGCATTCTGTAAGCTATCATAGAAAACCTTCATTGTTTTTATGCAAAGTATTGCATGACAGCTTCATGTCTGGAAATCAGGCTGACAGGAAATGGTTGAACACCGGGTATGAAGCCTTGTTTTTGGCATTTGACGAGTTAATGTAGTAGTGTAATAAATCAGGGAATGAGTTTTTGTATGGGCGTTTTTTTTGGGATTTGTTAATTCCTCATAGATATTTGCCAACTCAAGTATAATAGCTAAAACAGCATGAAAAACTCAAAAGAAGATAAAATTCGCAGAGGAAAAGATCCGGAAGTTGAACCAGATGAAAATGAAAAACAGCTGAGAAGGCTGGAAATCCAGAAAGAGGTTTTACAAAGAATTATTGATCCTCTCAAGAAGGAAATCAAGGAAGAAATATTGCTGGAAACAAAACCAAAATCCGGCAGAAGAAAAAATTAAATCCTTACCAACATCAAATCCCAATCGCAATCCAAACCTAAAAAACATGAGAAAGCTTTTATTATTATTATTGGCGGTTTCGCTGTCTCCATTGATGATGGGACAACCGCTTACCGGGATCAAGACCATAGATCCCGCAGGAAGTGGCACTGACAATTACGTGTCATTTGCGCTCGCCATTGCTGATTTAAACCTGAATGGAGTCGGCACTGGGGGTGCTATTTTCAATGTCGCCTCCGGCGCTGCATTTTCTGAAACACCTTTATCAATAACTGTTACAGGCACGCTGGGCAATCCAATTGCATTTCAGAAATCAGGCGTTGCAAAACCTGTTGTCAATTTCACCGGGACTGCAGCCACCAATGATGCATGTTTCCAGCTCAGTGCATGTGATTACCTGACTTTTGACGGTCTTGACATCCGTGATGCAGGCACTGCCGCCTCAAATTATATGGAGTACGGTTTTTTTCTGATCGGAACAACAGGCAACGGGTGCAAGAACAACCTGGTTAAGAACTGTGTAATCGATTTAACCAAAACCAATGTGAATGCCCGCGGAATCTATCTCTCTTCGCTTGCAACAAGCACTGCAGGTACCAACTCGTTGAATTTGTTTTACAACAATGACGTGAAAGACTGCAATACAGGATATTATTTTAACGGCAATGCCACCTACCCGGATGATAGCAATGAAATTGGAACCACCGTGGGAGGAAGCAGCATCATCTCAAACGTATTTATTTATGGCGCCTATTGCAATTTTGAAGCAAACCTGAAAATATTCAACACCAGTATTTTCAATTTCACAGGAGCAGGAGCACTTTATGGCCTTTACTTCCTGGGCAACGGTTCAAATGCCGATATTTTCAACAATAATATTTATTCACTCAGCTCTTCCGGTGGAACAGTGAACGGCATCTTTGTCAGCAATACATCCACCTTTAACATATATAAAAACAAAGTTTATGATTTGAGTTACACCGGAGTATCCAACCTTATCGTATCCGGTATCCATAGCAATGCAGGGCCGACCCTGAAAATCTATAATAATTACGTTTACGATATCAGGAATACAAAAGGAACAGGTATCCCGGGTGCCCGTGGATTATCACTTGCTGGCGGTACAACACTCAGTGTTTTTAATAATACGGTTTATCTGGACTATGTTTCCACATTTGCAACCAATAAAAGCGCTGCACTTTATACCGCCTTCACCGTTACTTCCGTTGATTTAAGAAATAATGTCTTTGTCAATAATGTAACCGGTGTGGCAGGTGCCAAGGCTTACTGCATATATAAAAATGGCACGAATGCATTCGCAAATTTAGCTGCAAACAGCAACAATAACCTTTACTATGCAGGTACACCCGGTCCGGACCACCTTATTTATTCAGACAATGGTACTGTCAATTTTGACACGACACTTGCTCAATATCAAACAAGAGTCACCCCAAGGGAGAATCTTTCGGTCACTGAGCTGCCACCTTTTGTAAGCAGTGTGTCGCCTTATGATCTTCATTTGAATATGACCAAGACGCAGTGCGAAAGCGGTGGGATCGTTGTCGCAACGCCATTTCCCATCACTGCCGACTATGATGAAAACCCGCGATATCCCAATGTGGGATATCCCGACAATCCAGGTTTTCATCCCAATGCTCCGGATATCGGCGCCGATGAATTCGCAGGGTTGTTCAAGGATATAAATCCTCCCTTCGTATTCTACACCCCTGTACAAAACACCAACCTTGTAACGGGCCGCACAGTTACAGCAACCATGACCGATTACAGCGGCATTCCCACTACCGGAACCGGGGTTCCCCAGCTCTATTACAAACTCAACAGCGGAGCTTACACCGGTGTTGCCGGTAACTATATCGGTGGCAACCAATTTTCCTTCCAGATCAATGCAACAGTGGTGCTTGGTGATGTGGTTTCCTACTATTTCGTTGCACGCGACAGTTCGACAAACGTTGGAGTCACCCCCGGTATTGGTGCAGCAGGATTATCGTTCGATCCGCCTGCTTGCTCAACCCCACCGACAACACCTTATTCTTATATGATTCTTGGGGATATTTCGGGAGTTTTTCATGTTGGAATTGGCAAAGATTATGACAATCTTCAATTTGCCGTTTATGATCTGAATTCAAAGTTCATGGCCGGGCCGGTCACGTTCATCCTCGACGATAACACCTACCCCCCGTTTGGTGAACAACTTACCATAAAGAACAACCCGGGAAGCAGCATTGCAAATATCCTGACCATTAAACCCAATGCAGGGATAACTCCAACCATTTGGGGAGCATTTAATTTTGGTTCTTTGATCAGGGTATTAAACAGTAATACGGTCATTAACGGATCCAATAATGGCGGAACAAGCAGGGATCTGACTATCATGAATACAGGAGATTTCAGCCCATCAGGTATCTTGTTCGGTTCAGGCGGTACCGTCCCTATCACCAATAGTTCTTTATTGAACACGGTCGTCACATTTACTCCTAATTTACTGACATTCACACCTGAAAAAGCAATCAGTGTCTCTGATTCAACAGCGGGAATCGCAGGTTATTTCAACAATATCACAATTCAGAACAATGACCTGCAAACATGTGGTACCGGTGTTACCTGCACTGCAGTAGCGGCAACAGGGAATGGAACCGGGCTGGCTGTTAAAAACAACAAATTGGACAATACAGGGGATAATGCCATTGCCAATTTTGCTATTTCCATACAGGGGGTTGACGGGGCAACGGTTGCAAACAATAACATCGGGCATATGGGCACCGGGATCTATTTATTAACGGTAAAAAACAGCAGCATCTCCGGCAATACCATTACCAATTTGGGAAGCACGAGCGGAGCGGCAATGGGAATCTACTACACAGCGAGTATCCCCAATGCCAATGTCAACATAACAGGAAACACAATCGCACATTTAACAGGCGGTGGCTCCCCATCATATGGATGTCTTGTTTCAGGCTCTGGAATCATAATACAAAAAAATAACATTTTCGATATCAAGGATATAAGTCCAAATGTTTTTATTTCTGCAGCCGGGATTGGTTTAAGTTCAAGTTTCAGCAATGCCGGTATTACCATTGTAAACAATCTGATATCCGATGTAACGACATTCGGACATCCATCTCTCACGGACTGGAATGGTTACGGTATAAAGATCATGGGTGGAGGAGGCTATGGCATTTATTTTAATACCATTAGTTTGCCAACCAACCAAACCTATACTGATGGCGACCCGGCCTGCTTGTTTATTAGTTCATCGGTAACAGCGCCTGGAAGCATTGATGTTCGGAATAACATTTTCTCCATCAGCGCCACGTCCGGAACAAACCGGTATGCTGTGCTTTGCAATGCTGCAAATACGGTGTTCTCATCATTGGATTATAACGACTATTACACTTCAGGTCCGAATTTGGGCTATATCGGAGGCGCTGACCGTTCTGACCTTGCTGCCTGGAGGGCTGGAACAGGACAGGATGTGAACTCGCAAAGCATCGACCCTGTGTTTGTTTCCAATACGGATCTGCACCCGACCGCAGCGACTCTGAATAACGCAGGCAATTGGATGTCGGCCTACCCGACAGATTATGCCGGTGCAGTTCGCATCAATCCTCCTGATGTGGGAGCTTACAACTTTGGAATTGACATGGAAGTAGTTACCACTTCAGCAACCAATATTACCGGCACAACTTCGTCCCTCAACGGTACAATCAATCCCTACCAGGGAACTGCCAACCTGTTTTTTGATTATGGTTTAACCACTGCTTACGGGAATTCGGTGGCAGGAACACCTGCGACTGTATCAGGAAATTCGCTCTATCAAGCAACGGCCGCTGTTACCGGCCTCATTGGCAATACGACCTACTATTTCAGGTTAAGGGCAACCTCTCCCGGGAACGGAACATTCTATGGCAATGACATGACCTTCACGACCGGCTCCGGTATCCCCCTTGACCTGACGGTAACAAATACTATTTCCATGGATACCTGTTTCAACGCAACGAATACCATCACCGTGGCAGGAACTCCAAACACTTTTGTGGTAACACCTGCAGGAAGTGTGACCATGATCGCCGGGGTGAATATCCTTTATCTGCCTGGTACAGTTGTTCAGCCGGGAGGATACCTT
>CAIYJU010000040.1 GCA_903926565.1 uncultured Bacteroidales bacterium | reverse complement strand
CGAAAGTTCTCTTCTTCATAAAATTAAAATTACTATTCAATTAATTTCTCTCCATTTCACGCTGGTGATCCTTTTGCTTCAGGGACTCCCGTTTGTCGTAGGAGTGTTTCCCCCGGGCGAGTGATATGGTCAGTTTGGCCAGCCCTTTGTCATTGATAAATAAAAGAACAGGGATAATAGTGTATCCCTTTTCCTTTACTTTTGTTAGCAGTTTTTTTAGTTCACGCTTTGTCAGAAGCAGTTTCCGGTCGCGTTTTGGTTCATGATTGTAGTGAGTGCCGTACGAATACTCGGCGATATGCATGTTGCGCACAAAAAGCTCACTTCCGGTGAAAGTGCAATAAGCATCTGCAATAGAGGCAGTTCCATCACGGATTGATTTAATCTCGGTGCCTGTTAGCTGTATGCCGGCAGTAACCTCCTGTATTAGAAAGTATTCGTGTGAGGCGCGTTTGTTGCGTATGTTTACTGCTTTCTCCATCTATTTTTTTTCCGGCATCAATACAACCCGAACGTAATGTTCAGGTTTAAAGTATGTTGATGCTGCGATTTTCAGATCTTCTGAGGTTACTGCATTCACCCGGTCTTTAAATGTTTCCACACTGTTTGGAGCGTCGTTGTTGAAATAGACAGATTCGATTTTCCTCAACCAGAATTCATTCTTTTCGAGATCGGTCTCCCTTGACCGGATCATGGCCTCCTGGGCCTTTTTCAGGTCAACTTCAGTCGGCCCGCTTTTCCTGATCTTTTTAAGTTCGCCGAAAACCGCTTTGGTGAGCTTGTCCGTAGTTTTGGGTGAGCAGCCGAACATGACCATCAGCGATACAGTTGGTACAGGGTATTGGTCCATGTTGACCATTACCTGGGGAGAATAAACACCGCTCATTTTTTCACGGATAACCTCCACAAGCTTAATCCCCATGATCTCCCTGATCATGTTCATACAGAGCACGTTCTTCTCATTCCAGACGAATTTTTCCTGCATTACCATACCGACCATGCTTTGCGGGTCGGTTCCTTTGTAAACAGTGAGATTTGTGATGCCATCGGCAACTTTCGGTGAGGTGTCTTTCCAGGTCTCCTTCCTGTTCAGGCCGGGAAGGCTTCCGAAATACTCCTCGATCAATGGTGAAATGGAATCAACTGAGAAGTTTCCGACCAGGAAAAATTTGAAATCACTTGCATCGGCAAACCGATCCTTGTAAATTTTAAATGCCTTGTCGAGGTTCACCTCGTTCAACTGGGCAGGAGTAGGGAAGATAACCTGGCGTTTGTATCCCGGGTAGACGGTTTTAAACATCGTATCATAAAATGTCATGACCGGATTACTCTTCATAAACTTCATCTGGTTCTCCATCTGCGACATAAACGCTTTAAAGGCAGTGGTGTCCTTTCGCGGCTGATCAAAATAAAGAAAAATGAGCTGCATCATGGTTTCAAAGTCCTTCGGAGTGGTGTTCCCTTTAAACCCTTCTTTAACATCGTCAACATACGGACTGATTTGTATATTCTTGCCTTTCAGTTTCTTTTCAAGTTCAACATTGTCAAAATGACCAGCGCCGCTCATATCGATAATCTGGGAAGCGTAATTTGCAGACATAAAATCAATGTCGGCGACCAGTGAATTCCCACCGGGACTGTATGCTGATACCAGGATTTCATCGTTTTTGAATGTAGTTGGTTTCAGAACGACGGTAACCCCATTGGATAAGGTCAGTTCAGTTGCCCCAAGTTCTTTATTCTCCTTTTTTGAGGTTATTTTACCACCATTCAATTTGCCCTGAACGAGAGGTTCTTCACGGAAATTGTCAACATAGGCAGTTAATTCCTTTGTTTTCGAATCGTGGATGATCGTGAGAATTTCATCCTGAGTAGGAACCTTAACTCCTTCTTTTTCTGGTGCCATCACGACAAGCCCAAGATTTTTATCCGATACCCATTGTTTTGCAAGGTCATTGATTTCGCTTAATTTTATTTCCGGCAGGATGTTTTTAAGGTATTTGAACTTTTTCTGGGCTCCCGGAATTGCGTCCTGTGAAAGGTAATTGCTGACATACTCACCACAGAAATTACTTGATTCGGTTTTGTCAAACTCTTTCGAGGCCTTTTCATACTGGCTCATGATCTCCTCTTTTTGCCGGTCAAACTCAGTTTGGGTAAATCCAAACCGTTTTACACGTTCATTTTCAGCAAGAAGCACTTCCAGGCTTTTATCAATCTGATTTTCTTTGGTCATAGCATTGATCATGAACGCATCCTTGTTCCTCGACAGGAACCTGCCATAACCACCACCTGCAAAAATATAAGGTGATTCAGGTTTTTGAGAGATTTCATTGAACCGGTTGTTGAGCATGCCAGTGTACAATTCGGCCATGATTTTATCACGGAAATCACCGAGTGTTTTATCCGGGCTGAGATTGTGTTTGTAAAAGACCAGCACAAAATTATCGGTGGCTTCTTTATCTGTTGTGATTGCAATGAGAGGTTCGGTATTGTCGGGAATGTCAAAACTGGTCCGTTCTCTTGGATTTGCAGGATTCTGCATGTTGCCGAAATGAGCCTTGATCTGGGCTTCGGCCTTCATAATGTCAAGGTCGCCCACCAGAATCACAGCCTGCAAATTTGGACGATACCAGTCATGGTAAAAATCCTTCAATGTTTCATGCCTGAAATTCTGAATCACCTCTATTTTTCCGATCGGTGTACGGTCTGCATACTTTGATCCCTTGAAGATCACCGGGAAAAATTTCTTCATCATGCGATCCTGGGCGCCCAATCCGAGCCGCCATTCTTCCGTAATGACGCCTCGTTCCTTGTCAATCTCCTTGTTGTCAAGAACTGCGTAGTGTGCCCAATCTTCCAGCACCTTATAGCCATTTTCCACCAGGGTAGTATCATCGGTTGGGAGCTGAAGCATATAGACGGTTTCGTCGAAACTGGTATATGCATTGATATCGGCACCAAACCTGACGCCTGTCTTCTGCAGGAAATCGATCAGTTCATTTTTCGGAAAGGTTCGGGTGCCATTGAAGTTCATGTGTTCCATGAAATGAGCAAGCCCTTGCTGATCATCATTTTCAAGGATGGATCCTGCATTGACGACAAGCCGCATTTCAACACGCTTTTCAGGTTTTGAATTTTTCCTGATATAATAAACAAGTCCGTTGTCGAGCTTGCCAATTTTCACGTTGGGGTCAACCGCCAGGGGAGTGGTGAGGTCCACAGTTGATTTTTGACAGAAAGAGGAAAAGGCAATGAGGACCAATCCGGTCAATACCAGTGATTTATAATGCATGTTTTTCATGAGGCGTAGTTTAAAGGTCATGAGTGGAATACAATGCAATTTTACCGATTTTTTCGCAAAATTACAAGAATATTATTTCACGAAGAACCTTGCCGGGTGTATGCAGAGCCATGGAAACCAGGGAAAAAAGAGAGTGAAATTGACATTACAGGTCTGCGGAATGCAGAAGCCACGTATAATCCGACAATTGAATTTGTATATCTGGATGGGCAAATCCTTTATCCAGCCAACAGTTTACTGGTAACAGTCTCGCCAGAACGTGTCCGGATTCTGATAAAATAGATGCCTTTACCCCTGAATTCAAAATTGACAATTGCGCTATGACCTTTTACCGTCTGATCTGAATAAAGAATATTTCCGTTTATATCAATGATTTCCAGGTTGATAAATTCAACCGAAGAGGTCACCGTAACCGGCCCGGATGCCGGATTCGGGTAGATGGAAAAGGTGTTGGCTTGCTGAATATCCTGGATTGTCGCGGCAATATCATTTCCTGTGACATAGATGTCATCGATTTTGTTGATTCCTGTGGATGCAACTGTCCCTCCGGTTGAATTGGTATTTGTCGTCATGATCCAGCGCAGGAATACCAATGGGCGGTTTACACAGGTATCAGGAAGCTGGATGTTGTCGATGACAGCACTTGTCCAGGTGTTGTCGGTTATAATGACAGTATTGGGCACATCAGACCACTCGCCCGAACTTCCAACTCTGTATTGTACTTTGTAATCACGCGGTCCCGGATTGTTCCCGCCGGATTGCTGTTTGGAGGAGAGTTTCAACTCTTTGTACCCAACAGTGTTTAACTTCACAACCCAGCATTTTGTCAGGGCGCCGTCATTCCATCCGGTGGCCTGGGCCGCTCTGGTGGTTACTCCGTTCTTGGAGAAGTCGATGACACTGGTGCCGCCTTCTGTGTAAATTGCCATGGTAAGGTTAACTGGTAGTCCGCCATCGGCAAGACTATCGGTTGCAGTCCCGGTCGGGAAGGTCCATTTGGCGAGCAGAACCTGGGCATTCAGGGTGCCGGTGGTTAATGCCAGGCATAGACTAAAAAAAATAATGTTCTTTCTCATTTGTGGTTTTTTTTTGTTGATAATAATCTTTTATTTGGAGTATGTCATTCGCGTCTTTGCGTCTTTGCGGTTTTTAAAAAGCCATATCCAACGTTCAGCATAATAAATCTCCCGGGCGATAAATTCCCCTTTGAATCGTAATACCGGGTGTTGAAAATATCCTGTACGGTCGCGCTGACTGTCAGCTTTTTTGCGAAAATGTGGCCCAGCCGAAGGTCGAACGTGTTTGACGACGGAGTTTTCAGCGTGTTTTCATCGTCGTTCCACTGGAAGTCCTTGAAGTTGAAGGTCAGGGTTACCTGTATGATGCGGTTGTTCCACCAGATGCCTGCGAAAACCTGGTTCCGTGGCACTTCAACAATGTATTTTCCTGTCAGGTCCTTGTTTTCTACCGGGGAGTCGAAGGAGGTGATCCTGGAATCGTTGAATGAATAGTTGGCGGCAATTCTGATTGTGTTGGTGATCTGCCATCTGCAGGCGATCTCCGCCCCGATAATCCTCACACCGCTTACATTCTCACGCCGGATGATGGGTTTATCCTTATCCCCGCCTGTATTGATGCTGTCGCCGGTACTGACAAAATATTGAAAATCATGGCCATAAGAGATATAGACTGAGGGTTGGAATGAAATCCCCGGAAGGGGGCTCCAGTTTGTTCCAACCTCGTAATTGTCAATGGTCTCGGGCTTCAGCTGCGGGTTTGCCAGTTTAAACCCTTTCGTCACATTGCCATTTTTACACATATCATCGAGCATGGCTGGCCTGAAACCACGGGAATAGGAGAGGTAGGTGTCAATTTTCTTTGAGAAGCTGTATTTAAGGCCGATCTTCGGAGACAATGCATTCCAGGCAGCATCAGAAAAAACCGTTGGGTAATCAGCCATAAATGCGGTAAGGGTCGTGGGTTCCTCAATTACATAAGAGCCGTCATGAAATTTTGCGATGTCGTATCGCAATCCTGCCAGAAGGATAAGCTTGTTTTGAACAATATGCCATTCATATTCACCGAAGAGGGCAAAGAAATCCATCTTCCCGCGGTTTTGCATAACATCCGTGGAAGTATAGTAGGTGTCGGTGGCATTCACGCTGCCCGAGCGAATGTCCAGGCCAAGGGTATAGGTCATACGGTTTTTGCCATGAAATGTAAGATTTGACCATATACCCTGGTCGATCCGGCGCGAATCGGTTTTGTAAAGGGTGTACTTATTGCCTTTTTTTGCCGCCATTGATTCGCTGAGACGGTGATAGAACTCATCCTGGTAATAGGCGCTGATAAGCAATTCAGCCTTGCTGAAAGTGTTGTTGCTGGTAACTCTCACTGAGTGTGTCGGATATTCGTTATATCCTCCGCCTGGCTCATACACCTGGAACCCGTCATAGCGCTTATCACTGAAATAGCTGTATTCAATCTCCGTATAACTTTTTTTTCCATACTGGTAACCGGCTTTTACTGCCACCAGTCCCTCCTTCAGTGTATTTTTGACATCCATGCTGTCGCGTGTATCCTCAGGAACCATGATGTATCCGTCACCCTGGCGATAAAATCCATTCAAGGTGTAATAGAAACCTTTGTCATCAGGACCGGTTTTTCCGCCAAGACTGAACAAACCACCAATGGTATTGCAGGACCCGTAAGATAATTTCACCTCTCCCTGTAGCACGGCCGAAGGTCGGTCAGTAATAATGTTGATAACACCACCCATGGCATTGCTGCCATACACCGAGGAAGTTGGCCCTTTCGACACTTCGATCCGGTTGATGAATTCAGGGATGATACGGTTCCAGTTGAGTCCTCCGCCGTCGGCCTTGTTGAGGGGGATGCCGTCGAGCAGGACCAGTGTTCTTGGCGTTCCGTTCAATCCCCGCATCGTGATGCTCGCATTTTTTGAGAATATGCCGTTCGAACGGTCTATATTTGCCCCAGGTACAAGTTCAAGCAGGGCATCTGCAGTGATTGCCGGCATGATATCTATTTCCTTGCTTCCTATGGAGGCAAGGCGTGCAGGAATGTCTTCAATTTTGTGTTGGGTCCGGGTGGATGTCACGAAAAATTCAGGGAGCTCTGTTGTCCAGGCTCTCCGTGTTGTATCGACAGCGGTGGAATCAGGGAAGCCTGCAAAGCAACTAATCCCGGGAACCAGGAAAAAAAGTCCGGTAATCAATAACAAACAGAACCTGTAAACACCTTTTCCGAACATGGTTACTCCTGAATTTTAACAGTGAATTTCACAGCACCTGCAGGCAATGGGGCGACCTCATGAATTTTAATGAGGCCGAGCTTGCCGGCGGGACTTTTAAAAGAAAGGACCATTCCCGGGACAAGGTATTTACCTTTTTTCTTGCCGGCAGTTGGCTCATAAGCGGCGAGGATCAGGCTGTCGTTTTGGACCAGGTCAAACATCTGGGGCGTGATCATGGTAGTGTCGTAACGGGTTTCATTCTTAATGGTCCAGTTGGCGATCCCCTGAGGCCCGGTGAAAAACGCGGGAGCCTCTGCCTCATTTGGCGAAGCAAGCGTTGCTTCATATTGCCCGTAATAGTAAACCAGGTCAGCTGAAGACTGATTCCCGAATGCCTGCTGAAGATTCATGACAAGGTTCTCATTCAATGAAAAGAAACTGCCCGGAGCAGGATTTTCCTGTGCCCCCAGTTGGATATCGTTCATGGTTCTGATCTTTCCCCAGGCAGAACTGTCAGATTTTGTCAGAACCAGGTTAATACTCCTTTCCACACGATTACGATCCATGACAACGAAGCTCCAAGTTTCAACCGGCGCGGTGGTTTTAATCACATCGAGCGTGTAGTTGAGGGATGCCGTGTTCATCCCTGAATCGAGAAGGATGGTGTTCGTGACATCATTGAATCTGACTGAAAAATAGGTCAGATTCACCGAACCTTTTGATGCATGGATGCCAATCTTTACTTTCTGCCCCGCTGTAAGCACTGTATCTGTTGAAGTTAATCCGGCTCCCAGCAGGAATGAAATCTGTGGTGGCAAATCTGCAGGGCTTTTATCACAGGAAAAGAAAATAGTCACGAAGATTACAGGTAGAATGCCTGTCAGGAAATACTTTGCCATCAACCGATAGGGTGATTTATGCATATCGCTGGTATGAGTTTCCCACATCATTAATTACAGGAATAATCAGGATTTTTTATTTGCAAGGGTTACCAGGCCGGCGGCAATGATGCTTCCTGCAATACCGAACACAAGATGCGTTGCAAAGGGGTAGAAAATTCCGTTGCGGAAGGCTCCCAGGGGCATGTCAATTAAAAGAGACATCAGCAGCCTGAAAAAGGGGATAAATATCCAGCATGCACCGCAAAAGATTGCCAGGAGCCAGGTATTCGTTGTGAAACGGGAAGTAAATCCTGCAACAAGGTCGATGAGGCATCCGAGGAAGAGGTAATTCAGGGCGATCAGCGGATCATGAAATCCCAGCCCGGGGATCAGCAGGATGGCAGCTGCGCCAATTCCGGAGAGACTTGCGGCAAAAGGGAACCTTGACAACCCTTTTGCACTCAGGATGAAGGCCATGAACAAAAGTCCCTGTTTACCTGGCAGTTGCATGGGAACCCGCAGTTTGGCATGCAGTGCAACGGCAATCATTCCGATACCGAGGAGGAAGATGATCTCCACCGTAGCAGCAACCGTGCTATTCGGAAATGCTCTTGATATAGTCTTTTGAAGCTGATTGGTATGCATAAGGTTCATTTTTGTCTGTTTTTTCTGCGATGAGGGATATTTTCCCGCCGATCATTACCGGCCGGCACCACTCTGTGATGCTGATTGTTACTGAAGAATCGATTGCTTCATGGTTCATCTCAATTACCCGGTCAATATCAACCATCCTGAGAAATTCGCTGATGGTGAACGTTCCGGTGGTTTCCCTGAGATTATGTGTCCAGAGAAGCCTTCCATCGTTGCCTCCGGCCCGAAGGCCCACTGCAGCAAGGGAACCTATCAACCCCAGGCGGGTGTTTAAAAACCCGTCAAGGAATATATTTGTGTTTGCAGTCAGGCAAAGCGCATCTTCCATTGAAACGATTTCCCTTTTGGCGCGGTTGCCGAAAGCCATGATGGCAGGAGTAACATCCTCCTGCAGGGCAACGCACAATCCTGCATCAGCATCGAAGGCACTTTCCCTGATGAGAAATTCTTTTGCGTGTCCGATCAATTCATCCAGGTTGCTTTTGCAAACCCCGGCAAGACATGCAGAACTGTTGTGTGAAGTGAATGGGATCCTCCGGTCAACCAGCAACTGGTGCCGTGTAACGGAACGCATCTCAAACAAACCGGCTGCGACCAATGACTGGCCAAGCATTCGCGCCTGATGACCAGTACCCCTTGTTTCAAGGTTGTCTGTATCATCTATCCCGATTAAAATATTCATGAGGTGCGCTCTCGTTTGTTATTGCAAAATAAGTGAATTTTTGCGAATGGTCATATTATGCATAACGAATTTAGAACAGGTTTAAATTGCCCTTGGCGGGTGGTTTCTCTTTATACCACTCTTTCCATAAGGCAATAATAAACAATTAATTACATAGAAGACCACAGAGAAGACACAGAGAACCGCAAAGAAATAGTTTTGAAGTTTATCCAGATTTGTTATTGTTCAATCAGGTTGCAACAAGATTCCACCGTAACGAAAAACAAATATTAGAAAAAAACTCTGTGATTCTGTGTAATAAAAAAGATGTGTAAGAAGAGCAGGGCGCGCTGGCTGACAGGCAGACTATTCTACTATTAGTTTTCCAGATTGGTGCAGTTGAGCTGCATTTAACTGGTAGAAGTATATCCCTGGAATTGTCTTCTGTTTGATTGATGAGATATCCACGGTAAACGTATTGATCCCCTGGTTAAAATGCCCTGAGACCTGTTGCAGAATGCGTTCACCATAGATATTATAGATCGATATCTTAACTGCAGAGGCAGTTGGCAGATTCACTGTGAAATTAAACAACCCCTTTGAAGGATTGGGATAGACCCTGACATACCCTGTATTCGTAATCAGGTTCTCACCAATGCCTGTGAAATTCGGCTTTTTCAGTTTTACTGTGGTATAAAGCCTGTATTCGCCCGCTTTGAATGCCAGGGCAGCCGAAGTATCAGCCACGTTGAGTGAGTCGCCGGTGAAATACTCATACCACATCCCGGTTTTGGTGAAACCCGGCGCGATATTCAATCCATTGACATCAAAATTGCCAAGAACAGTCACGTCCATCGAATTGTGGATTAACCAGATACGTTTCGCGGTTCCGGCCACATCGAGTTTGTAATTCGTGGTTGAAAAGACAGGCTGTGTTTTCTTAAGATCGATCAATACTGAAAATATGTTCTTTGTGTACCTACGGCGCCAATTGTCAAGATAATCCCAGCGTATCGGTTTTGGTGCAAGCCGTCCTCCACCTGAATTAATGGAATAATCATAACCCAATTCACCAAACTGCCACATCATTTTCGGCCCCGGGATTGTGAAAAAGAACGTTGCTGCCAGTTCCATCCGTTTCAATGAAGTGGCTGTATCTTTGATGTTGTAATAGGGGGTGGCGTTGCCGTAAGAGATATTCTTGAACGGCAGCCGTTCCTCGTCATGACTTTCCATATATCCGACCACATTGGGTTGTGTCCAGCCCCGCTCTTTATAGGAAATCCATGACAGATCTGAGCCGATGCCGGCTGTCCAGCCCATTGTTGCTTCATTGTATTTGTAGTTCATGTTACCCCACAACTGCATGTTGTTGCCTGAGAGGATCTTTTCTTCATCATTATCGGCAAAGTGCTCCATGATGGCATAAGCATTCGGGTTGATTGAATGAATCAACATGGTGTAATTTGTAATAATGTTGATGCGGCTGGCATCTTTTTGCCCCCAAAGCCCAACATTGTCGGGATAGGAGTTCTTTTGAGTAAACCCTTTTGACAGATCAAAGCGGTAACCGTCAACATGGAATTCAGTAAGCCAATACCTTATCAACCTTTTCATGTAGTAATTGGTGTAAGAACTTTCATGGTTGAAATCGTATCCAACATTGTATGGGTGTTTCGGGATAGGATTGAACCATGGGTTGTTTGCCGCCGGCTGCTGTGCCGATCCATCCCAGAATAATTTTACAAGTGGCGAGTTGCCAAAATGGTGGTTGCATACAATGTCAAGAATCACAGCGATCCCTTTCATATGGGCGGCTTCAACAAATTGTTTCAAGCCATTTTTGGTTCCATAATATTTGTCAACTGCAAATGAATAATCAGGGTTATAGCCCCAACTTTCGTTACCTTCAAACTCCATGACCGGCATGAGTTCAATTGCATTGATACCCAGATTTTTCAGATAATCCAGTGTGTCAATGAGTGACGGGTAATCATGCGCGGCGGTAAAATCACGGATCAGCAGTTCATACACCACCAGGT
The DNA here is from genome assembly GCA_903926565.1 of uncultured Bacteroidales bacterium. Lineage (GTDB taxonomy): Bacteria > Bacteroidota > Bacteroidia > Bacteroidales > FEN-979 > CAIVAT01. Next base: position 36,831 of record CAIYJU010000040.1, on the reverse strand, counting down.
CAGTGACAGCCGGTGGTGTAAATGGTGTCATATTCCATGGATAGGCATCCTGGTTGGTTTGCAGGAAGGTGGCAACCCCGGTTGTCTTCCCGGCAGGGTAGGGTTTCAGGTTGGGATAGGTTGCAGGTTGGATGTACTTGTCGTCAGGGTCGCTGACCTTATCGGCATAAGGATCGCCGATGCGCAGGTTTCCATCGACCAGGTATTGAAAGATATATTCCTCTTTGGGGATCAGATTGTTAATCTGCACCCAGAAATGGGAACTGTCAGGCGTAACATTCATATAAAATGCAGAATCAACCTGCCAGTTGTTAAAGTCGCCGATAACAAAGACATTGTTCTTTTTCGGGGCGCACAGGCTCAGGATTACCGTGGTTGAATTGATGTAGTTAATTCCATCATCAATTCCTTCAGGCAGCGGTGCGACAAGGGCAGGTGGAATGACCGTGTATGAAAACGAATCGGCCACACTACCGGTACTATTTGCAGCAATAACGGTGACCCATCTTTTTACCCAGTTTTTACCGAAGTTATCAGCAATGACCAAATCGCTGATATTCTGTCCGACACCCGTTTTATGAACCACGCCGTTGACGATCACCTTCATGTTATCAGCCAAAGGACTGATGGCAGAGACAGGAATTTGTTCATTCTGTTTTACGAAAAGTGATTTGGATGCAGGAAGTGTAATATTCACACTGAACGTAAGGGAATACATATCAACGAAGATATCGGAACCATCGGCATTTCTTCCAACTTTACTGCCATCTGCGTTGCGGAAAACAAAGGCCATTTTTTCGATCAGCTCCGATGCAGGCACTCCGTAATAACCACGAACAGTCGGTTTAATTTTCAACTGGTACTTGTTGTTACCGAGTGGGGTCAGCAATACTTTCGGAAGGTTTTCATTCCAGCCAGTCACCACATATTTCCAGTCCGATGAGGAGGTGCTGAGGTTGGTGATCACTCCGGTATGTGCGTAGATAGGGGGCGTGACATTCTTTAACTCTCCGTTGCCGAGCGCTGCATCATAAATAACTGTGCAGGAATCGTTATCTGTCGGGAAAACCGGGTTGGTTATAATAACCTGGGCCACGGCGACATTTGTTAAGAATGCCAGGGCAGCAAAAATCAGTAGGGGAAGTCGTTTCATTACATTTGGTTTTATATGACAAATGTACGAAAAAAAGAGGCTGAAGATTGTTTCCCGCACCGGATATTAATGGACAGGAATATTGCCTGTTTTAGTCATTGTGGCCGTATATCCTGTCCCAAGTGTGTAATTCAGTTCACAACTGTAGATGCCCGCATTTGAGTTGTTGAAATTGTTTCCGCCCGGGAGCAGGTCATAAACAAATCCGCCAAGATTGGCATTGACACTTACCGGATCGACAGGGTTTGACTCCATAATCACTTTCCATCCTTGTGAATACCTGAATTTCCATTCCCCCATGGTCAATCGCATGTTGGAAATGGTCCATGTCATGTTTGTAGTATTGAACGGTGTTTGAGTCATTTCTGTGCCATTTAACCATCCTCCTGTTGTGGCCGAACCGATCATTTCCCATGAAACCCTGGTTATGGCTACTTTTCCAAGGAATGCATCGATGATCACATGATACATCCCCTCGGATGGAACTGTGAATTTGAGCGTTGTGTCAGCATAATGGCCACGCTGGAGCCCGAGTTTGGGTTCATCTGCCGTAGGGGTAACTTCAGTGAAATCCTCTGAGGGGCCAAGGGTTTTCTGTATTGCACCGGTAACCTTGATAATGTTAAATCCACCGGAACCTGCTTTTATAGGGATATAGAGTTCCTTCAGCCATGGACGGGTGGTTTGAAATATTTCGTTGATGGCTGTTTTCATCATGGCCTTGTCATTAACCACGGCATAGGCAGACGCTGTACCTGTAACATAGTAGCCATCGGAAACAGGCAGGGGGAACAACTGAAACGTGTAGGAGGTGTTGTGAAGCGGGGCGCCTGTGATATTTTCAACGTTATATCCGTCTGCAATGCCAAAAAAAGAGAGATGGTCGCCTAAATGGTAGATGAACCCGGATGTTTTGCCAGATTGATATGGACTGGAGCTGTTTTGATTTTCCATGCCAATATATGTGATAGCGTTGCCTCCGGAACCAGAAGCGAGGTTGATTAACTTAATCGATTCTGATGTATTGCCATCCGAAATGTTAAGGATCAACAAATGTGTTATAAATGTGGAAATCTGAAATTTATGAACACCAACAGGAAAGTCATGCTCGTAGCCGGCAATTTTTTCACCCCGGGCATCTGACAGAGCAAGATTCAGCGTTCCCTGTTTCACCACTTTGATATTAAAAGTGGTTGATCCATTGAACGGATTTGGGAAATTGGGTATCAGCGAAAATGTACCTGATGCCGTGGATGGACGTTCATCGATCCCAAGGGAGTTTAATAGAACAATGGAAGGATTGCTCCCATATATAGTAGTGTCACAACCGAGTGTGAGATTCTCAATAATCACGCTGTTCAGGTCAACGATGCTTTGGGTTTGCGCATCCTCAGCAGTAAATGACAGTGTAATCGTGCTCGTTTGGGAGAATCCGATCAGTACCGACAAACTGAGTTGAACGAGAAGAATGAACTGTTTCATGGCAGGGGTATTGGATTTTATAGTTACAATGGCAATTTGAAATGACAATATTTGTAAAAGTATCTATTTTTGAGGTTCAAATATAAATTTACACATTACTCGCTATTATATCAATTGATTTTAATGCCTGCCTAAACATTCTTGTGCCGTGGGCACAAAATATGGGTAGAATATTGATTTCGCGTTAGGTTATTTCGTCCCGTACGGGACGAAATTCTTCACCGTCACCCATTACCTACCCATATTTGGTCCCTTCGGGACCGGTTTTTGCAGAAACGGATGCCCCCGGATATCTACCTGTTTAAACAAAATAAGCCTAAAGAATGAGCACCACACTTTTGCATTTTGACTTTGCACTTTGTACTTTGTACTTTGCAATAAAAAAAGGGGCCACCTTTCCAGGCACCCCTTCTTTTATAACTAATTGTAACTCTTGTTGAGCTTCTTAGTTTTTGGTTGCAGTAACAGTGTAAGTTTCAGTTTCAGCTGCAATTTTCAGCAAGATTGTGTAATTGCCGGCAACACCAACTTTAATGTTTCCACCGTTGTTTGAGAAGTTAGCTGCATTAGGACCAGCCCAGGTTACATCACCATAGCCGATTGATTTGCCTGCCCAGTCTGTTCCCTGACGGAATTTGAATTCTTTGTCAGCAATCAGGTCAAGGGTGTATGACCAGAGATAGTCAGTACCCATGATAGTTGGTAATGATGTGCCAAAGTTAACATCCCAGTCAGCAGGTGTGCCATCAGGTTTGTTATATGCGTTTCCGATGATACCCATTTCGTAGGTTGAATAATTGATCGGAGGTAAATTGGCAGTTTTCAGCAGGGTAGCAGTATAACCGGTACCAAGTGTATAAGCCATGGTAGCAGTGTAGATACCAGGAGCATCATTTACAATATTGCCACCACCCGGAACCAGGGTACCGGCAGCGCCACCGAAGTTGGTGTTAACCTTCACCCATTTGGTTGGGTCAGAATTTGTTGTATCCATCTCAACTTTCCAGCCACTTGAATAGCGGAATTTCCATTCGCCTTTACCAAAGGTCATGTTACTGATGGTGAAGGTATAGGTGTTCAGGTTGAAAGCTGACGGAGTCAGGTCAGTGCTGTTTGACCATCCACCGGGAGTAGCGGCACCAATCATGCCCCAAACAACGCGCATAATGGCAACTGTTTTATTGTCGTAAAATACAACATGATAGAAACCGTCTTCAGGAACGGTGAACATGTTTGTGCTGGTTGCAGAAACAGAACCGCGTTGGAAAGGCAGTTTTGGCTCATCGTTGGTTGGGGTAGCAACAACACCGAAAGCACCAGTCACCGGACCGTAAGTAGTTCTTGTTGAACCGGCAACTGTAACAATTTTAAAACCAGCAGCACCGGCTTTGATTGGAATATAAAGTTCCAGTAAGGTGGAAAGTGGTGCAGGCCTTGGAACTACATTATTGTCAACTTCATTGTAAGCAGGTTTCATCATGGCCTTGGTATTATAGTCTGCATAGGCAGTTACAGACCCCAAAACATAAGTTCCATCTAAAACGACGACGGGAGTAGGAGCAGGGTCATCCTTTTTACAGGAGGTGACACCAAAAGCAATGGTTAAAACAGCAACCATTGCCAGCATTGTTGAAAATTTGATCATCAGATTTTTCATAAAATTTTAATTTAGATTAATTGATTAGTGAAATGAAACAAAAAGGTTAATTATGGATTTAACAATAAATTAGAGTTGGCATCAGTAGCCCATTTAGGAATGGGGAACATACTTCTGTTATCGCCATCGAGAGGTTTCTCCCACTTGGCATCTTTAAATTTGTTGAACCGGATCAGGTCCTGCCTGCGGTGACCTTCACAAAATAGTTCTCTTCCGCGTTCTGCCAATATTTGATCGAGGGTAGCGCCACTAAATGGGGCAACACCAGCTCTCAGGCGGATCGGATTCACGAATTCATCGCCGTTTTGACCCAACCGCACCAGGAGTTCGGCTTTCATCAATTTAAAATCGGTAATTCTGAATAACGGAAAATCGTTACCCAATTTTTCCTTGGCTCCCATTTTGATCTCATACTTCCCGATGCGGGCACCGGTTGTTCTGATCTGGGTCTGGGTGAAATTGGTTGTGGTCATGAAAAGTGCCGGCAAATATGGATCAATATCGAGTGCCTTGTGCGTTGTTCCATCAATGATGATGCCACCACCGTTGGTTGCGCTCGCATATTGTTTGCCATAAATGAAGTACCCGTCACGTCTTTTGTCGGTCTGTTCGTATGTGTCAAAGAAGGTAGGCACAACAGCGAAGCCATTCCAGGGACCAACGGTCATGTCATACTTCAGGTTGTGCTGGTAATGCAGCGTACGCATGTGGAGTCGAAATCCTCCTACGAGTGCATTTTCATCATAGGAGATGGAGAAAATAATCTCACTCGATTTTTCATTGTTAGTAATAAAAGGAGCAAGAACATCAGATTCCATGAAATAAGGGCCGGCAAGCGTGCTGTCACAGAAGTCAAGCGCTTCCTGCCAATGTGGTGTGCCGGTATATACTTCGGCATTCATATATAATTTCGACAGGAGTGCAAATGCCATTGATTTTGTCGCCATGCTTTTGTGATCTCCGGTTTTGAGATACGGAAGTGCGCCTTTCACAGTGCTGATGAGTGTGTCGAACATGTCAGCTCTTTTGATTTTAAAAGGCTTGGCCGGAACATTTATTGTGGAGGTCAGATAGGGGGCATCGCCGTAATTGTCCATCAGCAGGTAATAGAAAAATGAGCGTAAAACCTCGACTTCTTTCATTTTTGACAACAGCGCGGCATTTTGAGGCAAATCAAGCATCTGGTCATGCACCTGGTTACAGGTAGTGATTCCTTCCCAGAACAGACTCCACATCCGGTTGACTCCTTCATCATCGTTTGACCAGACATGCTGGTACATGTTGCGCCATTTACCGCCATCATCCCAGTCGGCAGCACGTGTTGGCCCGCAGAGTTCATCAGAAGAGATCTCCTGTGCAAGGAACCACCAGCCTTCATCGTCAGCCATCTTTTGTAAAGGAGCATACGCAGTTACTGTCAGGTTTGCTACCTGGTTCGCGTTTTCAGGATAGATATCGCCAGGAATTTTATCATACACCGTCTCATCAAGCTTTGTGCAGGATAGGAAGGTGAAAACCAGGAGGGAAATTAGAATATATTTTGTTTTCATAGCCGTAAATATTATAACGTAACTTTTAAGCCTGCAGTATAGGCACGGGTTTTTGGATAAACATTGAACTGATCGATGCCGAAGGATAATTTGTCGACAGTGGTTTCAGGATCAACGCCTGAGTAGCCGGTAATGGTAAACAGGTTATTGGCGGAAACATAGACGGAAAGCTTCTTGAGCCACTTTACTTTGGATACGTTAAATTCATAGATGAGTGAAATATAGTCCAGCTTTAAAAAAGAGGCATTTTCCACGTAGATATCGGCAATCGACGGACCTGAACTGCGGCCCTGGTCGTACCAATCAATGGCTTCAGGTACTGCATTCAGATCGGGAAGGTTTCCAGGATTGTCGAAAAACATCTTGGTTGCGTTGTAAACATGGTTTCCGATCCAGGCACGCAGAGAGAAATCCAGTGACCAATGCTTGCCAACTGTAAACGTGTTGGACCACCCAAGTTCGACTTTTGGTGCCGCTGTGGCAACAATTGTCCTTTTTGCTTCGCTGAGATTCAGTGTAAATCCACCTGTCATTGATTCGTAAACGAATTTACCCTCTTCATTCAGGGTTACATAGGTAGGAAGATAGAAGGATCCGACTTCCTCACCAACCATAATCCCGGTGACGTAATTCATATTTCCAACCATACCACGGCCACCGATCCATCCCTCTTTTCTGACACCGTCTTGTTCGTTGAAGTATGATCCGAGATCGAGGATCTTCGTTTTGTTGTGTGATGCAGTAAGACTTGTCTTCCAGGTGAAATTTTTAGTTGAAATGGCATAGGCCTGGAGAAAAAGCTCGATCCCTGTATTGGACATGGAACCTGAGTTGGCGTAGGTATTATCCGCAAGGTTTGGTGGAACGGGAACAGGGTAATTACCGAGAAGATCCTTTGTTACCTTATAATATACTTCAATACTGCCGCTTAACCTGCTGTTGAAGAATCCAAAGTCGATACCTCCATTTATTTCAGAGGTTTCCTCCCATTTAAGGTCCGGATTTGCATTCCACGCTGCTTTAAAGACCACAACTTTCTGCCCGGTTTCAGGGTTGATGCCCTGTCCGTCTGGTTTCCAAAGGGTAAGACTGCGGTATTCGCCAATTTCCTGGTTACCTGAAACTCCATAGCTGGCACGCAATTTCAACTGGCTGAGCCATTTTACATCCGACAGGAATTTTTCCTGATCCAGGCTCCAGCCGATCGCTGCGGTGGGGAACCAACCCCATTTGTTGTTGGCGCCAAATTTCGAAGAACCATCCCGGCGAAGGGATCCGGAGACGAAATACTTGCTTTTATAATTGTACTGAACACGGCCGAAAAACCCGATCAGGTTCCATTGACGTTTCTCAGAACCAATTGCTCCATAATTAATGTCATTGAGAATTCCGAGGTTGTCGGGGCCGGCAAAAGTAGATTGTGCATCACCACCCTTAGACCAGAATTTGGTAAAAACCGATTCCTGCCATGAATAACCAAGAAGTGCGTTAAAATTGTGATTTTTCTTAAACACCTTGGTATATGTGCCGGTTATTTCCATTAATTTCTGTGAGTTGGCTTCGTTGGTCTTGCTTCCTGCACCCAAATCGGCTGTGGCGTATAAGTTGGCAGGTCTGAAGTAGTTGTATGTTGCATCATCATGTATGTAACCAAGGTTGACACTTGCAACAAGGCCGCTGATAATTTCAAAGTCTGCCTTTAAACTTCCAAGGAATTTCTTGGCATTTCTGTTGTTTGTGATCTCATTGATCACAGACACAGGGTTCTCATAATTAAATGTCCTGTTTGATTGGGCATATCCACCGGTTGATGTGTAAACAGGGTCGGTGGGATTTCTTGAGAGCGCCTGGTAGATAACATCATCCTTGTTTCCGTCCCTTGAATAATTTTCATAATCGTTATTTTCAAACGCCCCCATGATGTTGGCTGCCAGTGTGAGCTTATCGTTGATGGCTTTCTGAGAGACATTGATATGAGCAGTAGTAAGGTTTTTCGAGGTTCCTTTCATTGTACCCTGCCAGTTGTTATTGGTAATGGCTGCAAGATAGGAGTTATGCTTGTTCCCGCCTGAAAAACTCAGAGAGTTGGTATATGCAATACCAGTCCGGTAGATCTCATCCTGCCAGTCAGTGTTTGCTCCTCCATCAATAAAAACGCTGTCGATGGTCCAGTTGGGATGCTCAATCTGACTTTTAGCCAAAAGTTTTTGTGTGAAATCACGCATTTGGGAGGAACTCAGGATATTGACCTTTTTAGAAATATTTTCAATGGAAATTTGCGTGTTGAAATCGATGTTGCTGTATGCACCATCATCCTTCAGCCCGTCTTTGGGTGTCCCTGAAATTTTTCCTTTTTTTGTGGTGATGAGAATAACTCCGTTGGCTCCCCTTGAGCCATAAATGGCCGTAGATGCTGCATCCTTTAGAATGTTAAATGACTCAATGTCATCAGGGGAGATGATGTTCGGGTCGGCACCGGGAATTCCGTCGATCACATACAAAGGTTGGGTACTTGCTTCAAATCCTGATGCACCACGTACCCGGACCGAGAAATTTGAGCTGGGGTCACCGCCGCTTTTGGAGACCAGAACCCCGGCAGCTTTTCCCTGCATCGACTGGATGGCATTGGTGATCACCCCGCCGTTCAGGTCATCTGATTTGACGGTGCTCACGGCACCGGTTTTATCTGTCTTTTTCTGTGTACTGTAACCGATTACGATCACGTCGTCAAGGGTCGTCACCTGCACCACCATGGCGATATCCATCGGGCCGGCTTTCTCCACAGTTACCTCTTTGGTCAAATAGCCGATGAGTGAAAATTTCAGCACAGCTCCTTTTGGAACGCTGATCTTGTATTTCCCATTTATATCGCATACAGTGCCGTTGGTAGTGCCTTTCTGAAGCACTGTTGCTCCGATGAGCAATTCACCGGTACCGGCTTCGGAGATGACCCCGGTCACTTCGAGGTTCTGGGCTTTTAACCCGAGCGAACCACCAAGCAGGAAAAAGGCGATTAAAAGATGTTTGAAATTAAGGCGTAATTTTCTTTTCATACTCGTTTGGATTTAGAGACTGATAAGGTAATCAATATGTTTTTATTTCGCTGATTTCGTGTTTTTTTTGAAAAGTGATGCAAAAGTAGTAAAAAATTAATAATTTATTTCCGTTTTATGAATATTTTTGGTTATGCCAGCCCATGAAATGCCTTATTGCCTGATATAAATCCGATATGCCCAGGCATCGACTGTGAGTTTTTCATTGTTGCGAATAGCACTTTGGGTTCCTGTGAATGTTTCCTGGTAGGTTCCGGGGAAATCATTTCCTTTAAGGACGACAGTTTGAGAGACTCCGGAAAGGTTCAGGACAACCAGCATTTGATCCTTCGCATTGCGCCTGATGAAGGCGTAGACCGATTTATCGTTGCTGGTAGGTACTTTGACAAAACTGCCTCCGCTATCTCCACTCGCGATAAGGGGATTCTTCTTTTTCAATTGCAGGAGTGTATTATAAAATGATTCAAGCGGGTAGTTTCCCCATGGGATCGTATCCTTATCGAAGAAACGCAACCTTTTATTCATGGCAGACTCCTGTCCGCTATAGATTAATGGTATTCCCGGAAATGTGAAGCAGAGCACTGTAAAAGTTCTGGCACCTTCTCCCATCCGTTCAAATTCGGTCCCGTTCCAGGAATTTTCATCATGATTTGAAGTGAATCTCATGCGGTATGCATCTTTCGGATATTTTGTCAGTTCTGTGTTATAGATGGTGTCTAAAACCTTGGCTGTTTTTTTGCCCTGTGCAATGGCGTTCATGGCATGGAACAACTCCCACGAATAGGTGGCATCGAAATAGCCAGTATCATGCATCTTTGGAGATTCATCCTCAGCCAGCATGAACACGGGCTTGACTTGTTTCAGTTTCGGGATCGCCTCATTCCAGAATGAAACGGGGAGCATCCCGGCAACATCACAGCGGTAACCGTCAATGTCTGCCTCTTTGATCCAGTAGAGCAGTGCGTCTGTCATATACTCCCGAAGCTCAGGTTGGCTGTAATCAAGAGCAGCAACATCGGTCCAGTCGGCAACAGGAGGCACGATATTGCCGGCAGAGTCTTTCTTGTACCAGTCGGGGTGTTTGGAGATGAGTTTATTGTCCCAGGAGGTGTGGTTTGCAACCCAGTCAACAATTACCTTCATCCCCAGTGCATGCACCTGTTTTACCAGGTCAATGAAATCCTGCTTTGAGCCATATTCTGGGTTTACAGCGAGGTAATCCTTCACAGAATAATAACTGCCAAGGCTGCCCTTTCGGTTTTTCTCACCCAGGGGATTGATGGGCATCAGCCAGAGAATATCAACACCCATTTTTTGCAACCTCGGTAACTCCTGTTCAAACGCATTGAATGTACCCTGGGGCGTGTACTGCCGGATGTTCACTTCATAAATGGAGGCGTTTCTGCTCCATGGCACATGGGCTGACGGATTTGCATTTTCGGTGGTTTTTTGTCGATTACAGGCAGATAAAACCAGAATACCACACGTCAATAAGGTTAGAAGCTTTTTCATACAACTGATTTTTCATAAACCCATCATCACAATTTTCTGCCTTTTCTTTGCGGTTCTTTGCAGTTAAACTCTGCGGTTCTCTGCGGTAATCTTTTTTTTTAACGCAAAGAGCCGCAAAGAAAAGTCGCAGAGGGCCGCAGAGATTTATTGCACATCATCGAGGATTGATCTCTTAGTTTGATAATATTTCAAATGAATTGCCTTGAAGTTCGATGCTGATCTTACCTTTTTCTGCAACGAAATTATTCCCAAACTGAGCCAGGAATGTGGCTTCCATATACCTGGCCGGCAATTCGAATTCGATTTTTTTCGAACCCTTATCCTTGTTGAATACTACAATCACCGCTTTATCAAAGTAGGAGCGAAGGTAAACAAACACTTTTTCGCTGACTTTGAGCTGGGTAAAGTCTCCATAAACCAGGGCCAGGTTTGAATTCCTGAGATGGGCGAGTTTTGCAGTAGTAGTCTTTAGAAACTGTTCGTGCTGGTTAAGGCTGTCAAAATTCAGCATGCGGCGGTTGTCGGGGTCGCCGGCTCCGGCTATGCCGTACTCATCCCCGTAATAAATTACGGGGATACCCGGGATGGTCATGTTAAACGCTTCCAGCGATGCCATTTTGCGGTACCCAATGGTGTCTTTCACCTGGATGTCCCGCTTCCATCCCGCTTCCCCGGCATCCTCGTTCATGCTGAGCGCACCGCTGGCATAGGAGATAAACCGCGGCATATCCTGGTTTCCCGTGATGTTCCCCATCAGGTTGTGTTCACCGAAATAGCTGAAACTTTGCTGCAGAGAATAGTTCAGGTCGCGGAAGGAGATATTGTCTGCTGCGAAAGCCATCTTTGCCTCCCAGTAAAGGTTGAATTCAAACTGTGCGTCAAGCATACCGGGGTTGACATAGCTCCCGATCAACTCCCGGCTTCCGAAGGTTTCACCAATCTGGAAAACAGGCCGGTTCTCAGGGATCACCACCTGTGAATCAAGTTTATGGGTCAGCATCCTCCAGTAGTTCTCAGGTACATGCTTGGCTGCATCATGGCGAAACCCATCGAGTTTATACTCTTTGATCCAGAAAGCTGCAGAATCGGAAACCATGCTGGCCACTTCCGTCTTTGTGAGGTCGAAGGTTGGGAGAAAGACATCGAACCAGGTTGTAAGCCGCTGTTCATCCCACAGCCGCAGATTTTTCCGCTTCCCGGGAAGGTCGATCGGGGTTATCCAGTCGGGATGGGCTTTGAGTACAGGATAATCCTGATGGACATGATGTGACACAAAATCGAGGATAACGTTGATGTTGTTGCTGTGTGCTTCGCTCACAAGCTTTTGCAGCTCTTCGGAATTGCCAAACCTGGTGTCAACAGTGGTGAGGGTGATGGGCCAGTATCCGTGGTATCCCGAAAATTTGCGATGGGGTGCAGGATACTCCGTAAACCCGATAAGCGGGTTCTGGGTGATGGGAGAAATCCATATTGTGTTGATTCCCAGGTTTGAAAAATAGCCATCCTCGATTGCTTTTGTAATTCCGGCCAGGTCACCTCCCATATAATTTACCTTCGGATCGATATCAGGGTCCTTCACAGGGGCGTCATTCTCAGGTTTCCCGTTTTTAAACCGGTCAACCATCAGGAAGTACATGATCGTAGCCTCCCGGTCATTACGCGTAAGTTTTTTTGGATCTGTCATCACTTCTCCGTCCTGCAGTGGCACCAGTATCTGGTTTGAGATACCAACCTGGTTAAAGGCAGTTACCCGGAGAAAGCTTCGGTCGAACTCTTTTGCTTTTCCAGGAACTTCGATTGTGATACCGGAACTGTCTCTTTTCCAGAATTTCTGGTCTAGCAGATGGTTCTGCCAGAAAACAAAAATGGAATCTGCGCTGTTTTTCAGGCCGATCACGACTTTTCTCCCGTCGGCGACACTGGTGAACAGGGTGGGTAACCCGGATGGGTTCAGATTTCCAAGGGTCAAAAGCGAATTGTATCCGCCGTTGTTGTTGCTGACCGAATCGCGATTGCCGGGATCAGACTTTTCTTTCCCGTCAAGGATCAGTTTGTACTGGTATTTTCCCGGAAAAAGCTGGAAGTCGATATGCCATTTGCCATCCTTTTCAAACATGTATCCGGATGCAGCATTCCACTCATTCATCTGGCCCTTGATCTGGACACGTTTGTACTTTTTGTTCTTCGGATCGAATGTATAGCGGTATTTTATTTTGGTTGATTTTTCAAGGAGCAGCGAATAGGAGAAGCCCTTTGACCATATTTTCAACATGGAGAGTTTGGGGAAATCCCTGTCAACAGGTTTAATGACCATCAGGGTGGAGTCGGCAGATATTGAGGCGTTTAGTGATTTGTCAAGTTCCATTGAATCGATCCAGGTTGGCCTGATTAGGTAATCGGCCAGGACCAGCAAGGTTGAATCGTTATTGAGGAGGATTGGAGCTGATAGCTTTATCATCTGGGGATCCTTGGCTAAAGGGAGGTCATTGTTTGATGAACAACTCCAGAGGGATAAGGCAAGGCCTGTTGTGATAATTGGTAAAATGTTGATTTTCATATTTTTGAATTTGTGAGGATGTGCAGTTTTAAAATACCACAATAGACACATTAGGGCACATTAGAAGTCACACTAGTGTGTTTTTGTATTGTGCCTATTGTGTTGAAAATAGCTTATCATGAAATACTTGCTTATAAAACCTGTATGATCATGCTATCCATAATTTTTCCATGTGCCATCAATGTTAAAATATATTCGCCGGCAGGTTTTTTATGAAAATACTCAAGCGTGTTAACAGAGGCTGAAACTTTGCCTGAAAATATTGTTTCCACTGTCTTTCCCTGGAGATCAACAACCGTCAGTTCTATTACAGAATCAATGGGAGCGATATATTTAATTGTTGTACGATCATGAAAGGGATTTGGTTTCACCTGTTCAAGTTTAAATCCATGATTTTCATCAGGGCTATTCAATCCGCTTGACCAGGAGAAAAACTGCATCAGGGGCAGTTTCAGATGCCCTTTCCAGTTGCCCCAGCTGTGACCTTCATGCCATTCCTGGTATTGGTATGTGTAGCCATGTGCCTGTATGACATCCCGTAAACCGCGGACCATTGGGATAAGTATTGCCAAATCATATGTGCCTATATCTATATAGAGTTCCAGGTTCAGTTTGGGTTCGCTGGAAAAAGTCTGACTGATTGAATTGATGACATTGCTTGACTGCGCAGCAATCTTCCCGAAAAGTTCAGGGTGTTTCATACCAATATAAAGGGCGATGTTTCCGCCATTCGAGGCTCCCGCCATGGCCCGCCGGGCAGGGTCTGCACTTGTTTTATAACGGGCATCGATAACCGGCATCAGTTCACTGGCAATGAATTCAGTAAACTGATCGATCTTACTTCCTGCATATTCAGCAGTTCTGTCAACCGGAGGAACAAACACGCCGATCACCGGGGTCATCAGGTGTTCGGAGATAAGGTAATCGAAAATATTGTTGGTATTTCCAAGGCTGATATATTCCGGACCATCATGAAACAGGATCACAGGATAAGCGTCACTTCCTGAGGGATATCCGGGAGGCAGGTAAACTCTTACAGGCCGGTTGTTACCAAGGATATTGCTGTGAAACGTAGTGTCGGTGATGGTTCCATGCGGAATAGCCGGGTAATAGCTGATTTCAGGAGGAACCACATAATCGGGCATGCGCAGCTCTGAGTTGGGGCCAAAGCCCCCGGAGCAGGTATGCGGATTTTTCGGGTCAAGGATCCAGCTTGAACCATTGATCACAAGTTTATAGTCGAGTCGGGCATCTCGTTCATACGTTGTTGTAAAATAATAGAACGTCGTACCGGCAATATGACTAAATGTCATGTTCGGACTCCAGCCGGTGGCATCCCCGGCCAGGGAGACAGACTGTGCAGCTCCATTGTAAACGAAATTTACCACGGTATCGTTCTCAATAAAAGGGAACGAATTGCCTGCATTCATGAAACTATCGGCAACAGCCTGCCGCTGAGATTCGGGCAAGGAATTCAACCGGGTGATCAGGCCTGGAAAAGTCTGGCCAGCCATCCCGCCGGCGGATATAATGAACAAGCAAAGGAGTATTAATTTTTTCATAAATAGCAGGATCGCTGTTATGCTGTTTTTTTGTCAGATACAAATAACCACAATGCAGCCGATACTGCCAGGGAGGTGCCGCTGATGATGAAAATGATTCCTTTGTCACCCGCATTTTTAATGATGGTGCCAACGATGGAACTTGCAACAAGTTGTGGTAATACAACTGAAAGGTTGAAAATACCCATGAAAAACCCCATGCGGCTTTTATCAACCTTCTCCGACATGATTGCGAATGGCAGACTGACTACTGCTGCCCATCCGAGCGTGAGGATACACATCATGGAATAGAGCATGATGGCGCTGGAGGCGAACAGAACAATCCCGAAATAGCCGAGGGCCATGGTTGCAACCATCAGCGCGTGGGTTCTTACACGGCCCAGTTTCTTGCTCATCGGTTCCAGCATGAATGCAGGCCAGATGGCTCCAACTGCATTAAGGATGAAAAACGACCATCCGATCATCTGGCCAAGACGTGCATTACGGTCGGCAACAGACATGTCGGCCATGGCGGGCAGTTTCTGCTCTAAAAATGCGAACATGTATACGAACATGGTTTGAATGCCGAGCCACGAAAATCCATGGGCAAAATATAGTTTAAAAAGTTCAACCCATTGGGTGGGGGGTGAAGCTGTATCGGAATTTTTGCCAGTTCCTTTTTTCGTTTCATCAGACGGACTTGCACTGAGTATCCTGGGTTCCTCAATGAAGAGCAGCGGACCGATTGAAAAAACAAGGACGATCACTACGCCTGCGTAGATCAGGAAATAGTTTCCGATCAGTGCACCCATCAGGTAGGCTCCGCTGCCGAAAAGGTTGGAGATGGATTGCATCCATGTATAACCTTTTGTGCGTGGCTGGCCATCGGGGGTAACATCGGCGATGATGGAACGTGTGGGGTTGAAACTGATGTTGATGGAGAGGTCCAGGGTGAGCGCCACGGTTACCGCAACGGCCATGATGCTGGCAATTCCGAAGAAGTTGCTGATTTTATCGATATTGGGCAACGCAAAAATCATCAAGGCAGCAAGAATACCTCCAATGATGATGAAGGGTTTGCGCCTCCCTCCCCAAAACCAGGCCTTGTCGCTGATCAGGCCGACAATGGGCTGACCGAGGATACCGGCAATTGGGCCGGCCGCCCATACAATACCAATCTGGTCTATTTCAAGATTGTATTTTGTTCGCAGTATCCAGCTTAATACAGCAATCTGGATCGACAGGGCAAATCCCATCGCTGTGCTTGGAAGGCCAAGGATAATGTAGAAAATGTTACTGAGGCGTTTTTGGATGGCTAACATATTATTTTGAATTACAATTTATTTCTCGGGCCCCCATCTACTGATGAGCGTGTTTCAAAAACTATTAACAACAACGACACAAAGTATTTCACAAAGGACACAAATTAAACAAATTATTTTCAGAGTCTGCTTAAATTTTCTGATTGGTTGTTTTTCCGATTTTCAACCTGTGCCGTAGGCACAAAATGTGGGTAGAAGTTGATTGTTTACACAGCCATTTCGTCCCGTACGGGACGAAATAATGCATTTATACACGATTTTCTACCCATATAAAATCCCTAATGGGATTAAAAAGTATTTTTAAACAGTCTCTCAATCTCTTGGTGTACATAGTGTTTTTACTTTGTGTCTTTGTGGTTATTTTTTTTTGAGTCAAAAGCATCCAAAGTGGAGTCTATTTCAATTCAATAATCACCACCGATTTCCCCGGAACAGTCAGTTTTGACAGGTCATCCAGCTTTTTCCCGGAGATGATCTCGTTACCTGATTTAAAATTCTTTAGAAATTCATTATAGCGACCGGTTTCGATGTTTTTTTCTGCTTCGTTGTTGTTTATGACCACCATAACGGTACTTTTTGTATTATATCTGAAGTAAACATAGATCCCGTCAGCAGGGATGAAATGCCTGAATTTCCCGGTATGAACCACCTCGTTTGAGTTTCTCCAGTGAATAAGTTTTTTCAGGTAGTTGTACATGTCCGACTGCGCTTTCGTGCGGCCAACCTCAGTAAATGCGTTCTGCGGGTCGCCTGCCCATCCGCCCGGGAAATCTTTACGCCTGCTTGCATCGCCTTTGTCTGTACCCGCCGACATAAGGATCTCTGTCCCATAATAGATTTGAGGTATCCCTCTGGTAGTCAGGATAAAAGCCATGGCCATTTTCTGTTTACGAATGTCGCTATTTTGCATATCCAGGAAACGGCCAACATCATGGTTATCAGCAAAGACAACAAGGTTGTCGGGGTTTGGATATGAGAAATCCTGGGCAAGGATTTCATACAATCTTACAATACCTGTATTCCAGCTTTCCGGCTCCTGAAACGCTTTATTGAGGGCATCATATAACGGGAAGTCAAATACAGTCGGCAAAGAGGATTCATAACCGTCTTTGTTTACCGACCCTTTTTGCCAGTAAGCAACAGAAGCAGGATAATTAAGCCAGCACTCTCCGACGATATTGAATTCAGGATACTCGTCGTTGAGGCGTTTACACCATTCGGCCATCATCTCCTTGAACGGATAGGGATAGGTGTCCTGCCGGATACCGTCAAGACCGGCATATTCAATCCACCAGATGCTGTTCTGTATGAGGTAATTTTTAAGATATGGGTTTGCCTGGTTCAGGTCGGGCATTGTGAGGTCGAACCAACCCCGCACAAAAAAGTTGCTGTCGGCCTGGGAAGCATAAGGATCGGTAAATGTGCTTGCCCGGTAATTTGTCCTGGTGAATTCGGGCCATTGGTTGATCCATTCCGCTGAAGGAAGGTCTTTCATCCACCAGTGGCCGCTGCCACAATGGTTGAAAATCATGTCCTTGATCAGTTTGATGCCACGCAGATGCAATGCATCGCTGAGTTTCAGATAGTCTTCATTGGTGCCGAACCTGGGATCGACCAGGTAATAGTCGGTGGTTGAATAACCATGATAAGAGTATTTTTCCTGGTTGTTTTCCAGCAAAGGATTGATCCATAAGGCAGTTACACCTAAATCCTGGAAATAATCAAGATGGTCCATTATACCTTTGATATCACCACCGTGGCGGCCATCGAGGTTCGACCGGTTAAGTTGTTCAGCCATTCCGGCTGAAAAGTCGTTTGAAGTCTCGCCATTGGCAAAACGGTCCGGCATCAGCAGGTAAATGACATCATGCGAGGTAAAGCTTTTTCGCTGTGCTGACCCTTTCTTCCTGGCTTTCAACTCATAGAGATACTTTCCAACAACTTTATCCTTTGCCTTAAATTGAATTGTTGCAATCCCGGGACGCGCACCACTGCTGATTGTTAAATCCAGGAAAAGGTAGTTTGGGTTCTCAACTTTGTGAACTTTTTTCAGAACAAAACCGGGATAGTCAACTGTGACTGATGACGATGCAATATTTCTCCCGTAAACAAGCAGTTGCAGGTCTGTGTTTTTGAATCCGGTCCACCAAAAGGGAGGTTCCACTTTCTCAACTACCGTATTTTGTGAGAAAATACTTAGTGGTAAAAGTAAAAGGAAAAACAGTGTATATCTGGGGGTCATCATGTGATTAAATAGGATTTTTGATAAAATTTTTCTCCATTGCAAAAAGTGAATATCTGGAATTTATCATGTGATTAAAAAGGTTACGTGTAACGCTCGCTCCGTAGGAGCGAAATATTGGTAGCATGTTGAGGTTCGGTAACAATTCGCGCCGTAGGTGCGATATTATTTTCAGCGGTCATATTTATTTTTTTGTTTTTTTTGCCCTTCCATAAAGTGTTGTGAGATGTGCAAGCCGCGATGCAAGTTCAGGCGTGAAATGGTGGGCATTTACCCGCCATTGCCAGTTATTCTGGGTGGTTCCGGGAAGGTTCATACGGGCTGAAGTATCGAGGCCGAGCAGGTCCTGCATCGGTACGATGGCAGTATAAGCCACCGACGACCATGCAAGCCTCAGAAACGCCCAATGAATCTCATGTTCACTGGTGTGCAGGTAGTCGATAACATATTTGCGGTCCTCTTCTGTGGCATTGTTAAACCATCCGACAACAGTGTCATTGTCGTGAGTTCCGGTATATACCAGGCAGTTTTTCACATAGTTATGCGGAATGTAATCGTTGGCTTCCGACGAATCGAAGGCAAACTGAAGAATTTTCATGCCAGGCAGGTCAAACCCGTCGCGCAACTCCTCCACATCCGGCGTGATGACACCCAGGTCTTCTGCGATAATCGGAAGGTTTCCGAATTCTGACTGCAGGGCGTCAAAGAACTCTTTACCAGGGCAAGGAACCCATTCCCCGTTGATGGCAGTCTTTTCGGCATAAGGTACGGCCCAATAAGCTGCAAATCCGCGAAAATGGTCAATGCGAATGATATCATAAAGGTTAAGGTTGGTCCTGATACGGTCGATCCACCACTGGTAGCCTGTCTCTTTCAGTTTGTCCCAGCGGAAAAGCGGATTACCCCACAATTGGCCAGTTTCACTGAAGTAATCAGGTGGAACACCACCCACCCGGATTGGGTTCCTTTGCTCGTCAAATTCAAAAATTTCAGGATTGGCCCACGCATCGGCACTGTCGAGTGCCACATACAGCGGGATATCACCAATGATTTTAACTTTATGGCTGTGGGCATATTCTTTCACTGCATTCCATTGCCTGAAGAAGAGGAACTGCATGAATTTATGGAAATCGATCTCATCATGAAGTGTCGCCTGGATAGCCTTGACGGCTTCCTGATCCCTCATTTTAAGCGGATTTTCCCAGTGGTACCAAGGTTTTTGGTCCCGATTTGCCTTGATGGCCCTGAAAAGTGCATAGTCATTGATCCATTTTGACTGGTCCTTAAGGAAGTTGCGGTATGCGACTTTTTCAAGGTTATCCGCATACAGGGTGAATGCATGATAGGCTTTCTGCAACAAGGATAACCTGGTTTGTTGAACACCTTCAAAATCAACGCGTTCGGTTGAGAAATGCGGGTATTCTGAAAGATCATCAGCATGCAGCAGTCTTGTTTTTACGAGGAGATCGAGGTCGATGAGGTTGGGGTTGCCGGCATGTGCCGAAAAACACTGGTATGGTGAGTCGGCATATCCGGTAGGGCCGAGCGGCAGGATTTGCCAGTATTGCTGTTTAGCGTTAACGAGAAAATCTATAAATTCAAATGCAGCTTTACCAAGAGTGCCAATCCCGTATTTTCCGGGAAGGGAAGTGGGGTGCAGTAATATTCCGCTTGATCTTTCTTTCAACATGTTATAAAGTATTTGTTAGTTTCTCCACTTGTTGTTTTTCTTTTATAAACATGGCGCTTATGGCTCCAAGGAACATACTGATTCCGGCCATCACGATACAAAGAATCGGATTATCGGCAAAGAAATATTTCAGTATAAACCCGCCGATCACGCCGCTGACGATTTGGGGAATGGTAATGGACATGTTGAACAGCCCCATATAGACTCCCATTTTTCTGGCAGGTATAGAACTTGCAAGCATGGCATAAGGCATGGCCAGGATGCTCCCCCAGGCAATACCGATACCGATCATGGGGATGATCAGCATATAGGGGTTGCTGATTACCAGGAATGAAAGCAATGACAGGCTGCCGATTGACAGGGCCAATGCATGGGTGAACTTTTTTGAAAACCTCCTGGCAACGACAGGCAGCAGCATGGCGATAACCGCTGAAACACCATTGTATATCCCAAATAAAATACCAACCCAATCGCCTGCCTCCTGAAAAAGCGGGGTATTTGGATCTGAGGTCCCATAAAATTTAAGGGCGACAGCAGGAGTGGTATACACCCACATTGAAAAGAGAGCGAACCATGAGAAAAACTGAACCAGCAGCAATTTAATCATGACGGGAGGGATCACAAACTTACCGGGTTTTTCATCTTTTTCCTCCTGGCTTAACTGTTCAGGAGGATATTCGGTTGTGGTGAAGACTGTCCAGAGAATGGCACCCAGCAGGACGATGGCGCCGATATAAAAGGAGTAGGTCACATTGTCGGGAACAAGCCCGTCAGCCCCGGAGTTTTTAGAAATTCCCATCCAGTTGCCCAGTATGTAAGGAAGCCATGAACCGACAACCGCTCCGATCCCGATGAGCAGGGTCTGCATTGAAAAGCCAAGTGTGTGCTGTTCTTCGGGCAGTTTATCGGCAACGAGCGCCCTGAAAGGTTCCATGGAAATATTGATTGAAGCATCCATGATCATCAGCAAACCTCCGCCAATAAACATGGGGGCGATAAAAGAGGCAAGGTGGGGTGCATTGGGCATGAGTACCAGGGCGATGCTGGTCAGTAAGGCGCCAACAAGAAAATAGGGTCTTCTCCTGCCAAGTCTGTTCCAGGTTTTATCACTCATGTAGCCCACAATGGGCTGGATGATCATGCCTGTGATTGGCGCTACAAGCCAAAACCAGCTGAGCTGATGAACGTCAGCTCCAAAAGTCAGCAGGATGCGGGAGGCATTTCCGTTTTGAAGTGCAAATCCAAATTGTATCCCCAGGAACCCGAAACTCATGTTCCACACTTGCCAGAATCGAAGCGTGGGTTTTTTTCCGGCGGGATTTATTTTTTTTATTTTTTCCATGGCTCAAAAGTAAGAACTTTCTATTACTTTTATAGCCCAAAAGAACCTTATGATCCGAAATCTTTTATTGATCAGCAACTCTACCAATGCAGGGGAGGAATATCTTGCCTGGCCCCGAACTCATATTAAGGATTTCCTTTCCGGGTTTGGGGTGCGAAAAGTCTTATTCATCCCTTATGCAGGTGTTAACCTGACTTCGTCGGGTGTGGAAAAATCGTTTGACCTTTATGAAGACCGTGTAAAGAAAATTTTCAAGGAGATGGGGTTTGTCTTACACTCTATCCATCGTGAGCCGAACCCGGTAGTTGCAGTGAATGAAGCTGAGTCAATAGTGATCGGTGGCGGAAATACCTTCCACCTGACGCTGATGATGCAGGAACTTGGCGTTATGGAGGCCATCCGCAGAAAAGTATTCAGGGGCATCCCTTTTATAGGCTGGAGTGCAGGCGCCAATGTGGCCTGCCCGACCATGAAAACCACCAACGACATGCCGATTTGTGAACCACCATCGTTCAACTGCCTTAAGTTTATCCCGTTTCAAATCAACCCTCATTACCTCGATGCCAACCCCGCAGGCCATGCAGGTGAAACCCGGGAGCAGCGGATCCTTGAATTTCTCACTGTGAATCGCGACGTCACCGTGGTGGGGTTGCGTGAAGGGTGTCTTTTGAAAGTGATCGGCGATACGATGAACCTTGTTGGGAGCCGCCCGTTGAGATTGTTTCGCTTTGGAATGGAAGCCCAGGAGTTCACAGAAAATGAAAATCTGGATTTTCTGCTGATGTGAACTCAGAGTTTGATAACTCTTACAATCCCCGACTCTGATGATTTCGTGGTGGCTTTTAAAAGATAGAGCCCCCCCGGCAGGGAACCTGTCGGTATCGTAACTGATTTTAACCCGATGTTGTCTTTAATCATAACAATCTGGTTCAGATAGTTGATCAGTTCAACCCGGTCAATCTCTTTCGCCGATTCAACAGTTATTTGCTCCCTGGCAGGGTTGGGATAAACCCGGCTGATCAAGGCTGAAAATTCATTCAGCCCGACATCCCATCCTGAAATACTGTTTGACGAAACCACCCTGACAGGCTGACCAGTGGCAGAATCCCCGCCGGCTGCCTTTGGTGTTACCTCAAAAACAAGCCATTTCCCGATGTCGAGCGTGTCAACCTGGTAGGTTATTCTGGTCGCTGAATCGATGGCAGTTGCTTCTGTACCCTGTGCATTGGGACTCCGAAGCCAGCGGTAAGTCGAGATGCCCTCCGGGATGCCATTTACATTTTCATACGAATAGATACCGCTCAGGAATTTTTTGTAGACCAATACGCCCTGTATCGCAACATCATACACCCACGGGGATGTTGAAATATAAGGGTTCAGGTTATTGTAATAACAACTGAACAGGTTGGGGTTCTGGTTAATTGTATCATGGAAAGTGTAATTTCTGTCGGGTTTACCTTGTAATTCTGCACTGTTCCAGTCACCGTTGATACGGAATCTGAATGCAAGGGGCCCCTGATGGATCCATGTTGTATCCAAATACATATCAAGGGAGTAGATGGTGTCGTGGTTGGTGTCGAACAAAATGTCATTGGCACCATTTCCATTGAAATTTCCGGCTACGTCGAGAAAGTCGCTGGCGACATTAAAATGGTGGGATTTCACATAATAGCCCAGGTCGCACTGAAAGGTCATTAACCGTTTTGCCGGGTTGAAATTATTGAAATCGTTTGAAACAGTGAGCAGGGTGTCGGGAATCCGGATAAGCCTGTTTGGCTGGTTGACCAACTCCATCTGGCCGCTCGCGGTGTCGCCCAGGTTGATACGGTATTTATATTGATACACAGCGCCCGGATTAAGCAGACTGTCTGAATACACATAATTAAATGTTGTGCCTATCTGCTGCATTTTGGGGGATCCCAGCATGTTGTTCATGGTTCCGACAAGGCACACTGAATCCGTTACAGGATTGAAAATGGAATATTGTACTGCGTATTGCATGTTCACCACAAAGGTCGTGATGTTCAGCGGCTCATTGTTCCACCATGCTGAAACACTCACAATACCGGGCACTGGTTTTAATGTCCTGTTGACTGTTTCAGAAATTGAATCGTTGATCCTGAAATGATAATTATAGATCACTCCTGAATCGAGCTGGTCAAAAAGGGTTCCGGTATAAGTTAAGCCAGGTCCCGGGACAAGTTTTAGCGGAAGTATTCCATGGTCAATGATGACGTAAACATAATCCGAGTCAGGAACAAAGATGTGTTGACTCACCGCTTTCGACATGTTCAGCCGGAATGCAACTGACCATGTTGTGTCAGAACTGGCATAAACATTGCCACGGGCAAAAACGGAGAGATATAAAACGGGTAGAATGGCCAGCATCAGGGTGAGTTTCCGAATGTTGGACGAAGGCATGAACAGAACCATAGAATCGTAAATTTAGCTCAGAATTGTCGCGCAAAGATACGAAAATATTGCAGGTTAACTTACTCGCTCAAAGACAAGCGCAGTACGATTGGTATTATAGACCATCAAAAGGTGGGTATCATCATCCGGACGATAAACAGTGGTGTAAACCAGTTTTTCATTCACCCTCTCATGTCCGCCGAAATCTGCCCGGTCACTATTGAGGATAATCCGGTAATCACCTGGTTCCGGAACAGCAAACTGATAATCAGGAATGGATTTGCTTACATGAAAGTTGAAAATAAAGATGAGGCCCTGCCGCTTGAATATGATCGTCTGATTTTCCCCGTCCATATTTAACTGGTCGGCAAAACCGGCATCGAATAGCTTGTAGTTCCTGGCCAAAGCAATCATTTCCTTGTCAAAGGCAGCAAGGAACCTGTATTTCAGATCGGGGTTCTGCAGCAGTGACCACTGACGACGGGCATACTGAAAGCTCCAGTTATTTCCTTCCCGGGGAAAATCAACCCAGTCGGGATGGCCGAATTCGTTGCCGATGAAGTTCAGGTAAGCCTGCCCGCCAAGACCGATTGTGATCAGTCTGATCATTTTGTGAAGTGCGATGCCCCTGTCGATGACATGACTTTCATCCTTGCGGCTCATTTTGAAATAGATCTCGCTCTGCATCAGCCTGAAGGCGATGGTTTGGTCGCCAACCAGCGCCTGGTCATGAGATTCGCAGTATGCAACGGTTTTTACGTCCGGAAGGCGGTCGGTCATCACAGACCATAATTCGTGGATATCCCACTCCTCGTCCTTCTTTTCCTTCAGTACTTTAATCCAGTAATCAGGGATGGCCATGGCAAGCCGGTAGTCAAATCCGATGCCTCCTTCACGTACAGGCCGGCAGAGTCCGGGCATCCCGCTTACATCCTCTGCAATCGTGACTGCATGAGGTTTAACCTTGTGTATAAGGGCGTTGGCAAGTTGCATGTAAATTAGTGCATCCCATTCGACGCCGTCTTTAAAGTAACCGTCACGGTCCCAGACTTCCCTGTATCCATGGTCAAAATACATCATGGAGGTAACGCCATCAAAGCGAAAACCATCAAAATGAAACTCCTTGAGCCAGAATTTGATGTTGGACAGAAGAAATTGAAGCACTTCCCGCTTCCCGTAATTGAAACATTTCGAATCCCAGTGAGGATGGTTCCCACGGTCGCCGGGATGAAAATACTGATCATCAGACCCGTCAAACTGGTTGAGTCCCTCCATGGTATTCTTTGCAGAATGAGAGTGAACGACATCCATCAGTACGGCAATACCCTGTTCGTGGGCCTTCTTAATAAGGTACTTCAGCTCTTCCGGTGTTCCAAAACGCGAAGAGACCGCGAAAAAATTCGTGACATGATAACCAAATGAACCGTAATACGGATGTTCAGCAACGGCCATCAGCTGGATCGTATTATATCCGGAGTTCTTAATGTACGGAATGAGGTAATCGGCAAATTCAGCAAATGTGCCCACCGACGCCTCTTCCTGTGCCATGCCCACATGGCATTCGTATATCAGCATTTCGTTGAGCTGGTTAAGATCGAAGTGGTCGTCTGACCAGTCGAACGGATGGGGCGGAGCCCAGTGCTGACCAGAAAATCCCAGTGTTGCTACATCCTGTACCACACGCCTGATATAGGCAGGAATCTTTTCATGCCAGCCTGCATCGGAATGTACCATTACCTTTACCCGGCTTTGGTGTGTTAACCGGTCCTTGTACTCTTCGTCAGGAAGGAAAATTTCCCATTGACCATATTTATTTGGGGTAAGACGGTGGGAATAGCGCTGCCAGTTGTTGAAATCTCCGAAAAGGTAGAGATCCTGTGCTTTTGGCGCCCATTCACGGTAATACCATCCCTTTTGAACGCGGTCGTAGTGAAATCCATAAAACTGGTATGCGTTTGCAAATTCACTGAGGCTTTTCCAGTTTTGTTCGATTTCCTGAAGCGTTTGCCGATAACGATCGTAACGTGCTGTAATATCTTCTTCAACCGGTTCAAGCCACGGATCGTTCCCAACCAGGGCTATCGGTTTTATCTTCTTTTCTTTCATGGTTTCCGACAATATAAGTAGAAAACCACCGAGACACTAAGAACACCAGGATGCACTAAGTATTTTGAAACAAACATCAATACCTCATTATCTTAGTGTTTCTATGTGATCTTAGTGCCTCAGTGGTTGTTATAATATTACACCAGCAACGCGATTGCCACAATCAGGATGATAACCAGCGGTGCAACCACCAGCACTGTCTTGCGGTCGCGGGCGATGTGTGAATTCATTACTTCGATCTGGCTCAGGCATGCTGAATCCCCGGGCTTATACTGCAATGCCGCCTTGTATTCCTCACGGGCTGAACGAAAGAGGTCGATCTTCGTAAAATTGGCTGCGCGTTCAGTGTGCTCCCTGAACTTGAGCTCCTCATGGGTTAAATGTTCGTTATGTTCTGAATGATGTGCCATGGTATATTTCTTTTGTCACAAAAATACAGAATATATCAATAAAAAATACCCGCTGCATTGCTGCGGGTATTTTAATAAATCATTTGTGCCGGTTTTTCCTATTTGAATTTATAGGTCAGTCCGACTCCGATCAACTCTTTGAACTGTGTGCGCGGACCTCCTTCAGGCTGTTTGGCCTTGTCGGTTACAATCATGACATCATCGTCGTAGATCAGCTGTGTCTGGATAGATGCAGCAAGCCATTTGTTGACTTTCAGGCTGAGCAGCACACTCCAGTTTACATCTATATTCCCGAATTTATGCAGGTAATCGGTGAAAAGCTCGATTGAAGAACTGAGGTTGATGTTCTTTGCAAGATCAGCATTCAGGTCGGCGCGGACATAAGGACCAAACTCACCCCGCCAGCCTTTTGAATGATGGTAGGTGGAGTCGTTGATCCATTTACCACGCTCCAGACCAAAAGAACCTGAATCAGCAAGCTTCTGGTCGGTAACAAAGGTAAACCGCCCGGAGAAGGGTGAAACATAAACATAAAACCATTTCACAGGGGCATACGTAATTCCAAGACCTGCAACGAGGTACCCGGGAGCCATGAATGTTGAAACCACGGTGCTGTCGTCAGGGTAATTGTAACCCGCTGAAAATTGGGTCCGGAAATTGGCGAGTGCTGTCAGGTACCACTTTTTATTGTTGTGAAGTTCATACCCGTAAGCAGTTGTAATCTCAATCTTATCATCGGTTTTATTAAACTGAGCCTCCTTGCCCTGACCCAGGATATTGAAGCCATAGCCCAGATCGACAGTGTTACCCCACACATGTTTGCCGTTTTTGTAATTGGCTTTGAAGTTCACCCATCCAACCATGCCAAGTGAGTTTTGCCCTCCTGCGGACCAATTGGTGAAGGATGCCTGTGTAAACTGGAGTGAACCGTTTCCCTGGACCAGCCAGTGCTTTGAAGAGGTATCTGCCGGAACCTGTGACAAAACATCAGCTTTCGCCTTAGCAATCTTATGAATTTCCTGGGCAAAAACCCCTCCCGAAAGCAGCATCCCTGCCAGTAATAAAGTCAATTTTTTCATCTATTTTAAATTTTGAATTTTTGTACTTTGCACTTTGAATTATTTCTTCAAAAGGTCCCTGATCTCCGTCAGCAGCTCCTGGTCCATGGTAGGGGCAGGGGGGGCTGCAGGTTCCTCTTCTTTTTTCTTCCTGCTCAGGTTCATTACGGCTTTTACCATCATGAAAATTGCGAAAGCCACAATCGTGAAATCGACCAACGTCTGGATGAAATTGCCGTATTTTAATGTGACAGCCTCTTTGGCGACTTTTCCGGTTGCCGGATCCATCACAGCTTCGCGGATGGTGAAGGCCAGGCTTTTAAAGTCCATGCCGCCAACCAGTACCCCGATGGGAGGCATGATTACATCGTTAACCAGTGATCCTACAACTTTGCCGAAGGCGGCTCCGATAATCACACCAACTGCCAGGTCGATGACATTGCCACGCATGGCAAACTCCTTGAATTCCTTTACTAATTTCATATCAATGGTTTTTTATTGGGCGGCAAAAATAATCAGTATTTGGACGAAATCCAAATAGAGGAAGGCGATTTTTTTATAAGATCAGGCTGGCAATGAAAAATAAAAGGAAGCGCCCTTGTCAGTTTCTCCTTCAGCCCATACCTGGCCGCCATGCCGCTGGACAATCCGCTGCACGATAGCCAGGCCAACCCCGGTCCCATCAAAATCCTTCACACTGTGGAGACGCTGAAATACGCCAAATAATTTGTTGACATATTGCATGTCAAATCCGGCCCCGTTATCCTTATCTGTGTAAATCCATGAATCCCCCTGAGCGGAGCCCTCAGGTCGTGGGAAACAGAATAGGTAAATGCTTCCAGCTCTTTATTGGCAGTCAAAAGCTGTGATGTACGCTCCTCAACCCTTTGCTCCAGGGTTTCATTGAGTTTTCTGATCTCCTCTTCAGCTTGTTTTCGTAGGGTAATATCGCGTACAATGGCCCACATGCCGGAAGGCACGCCGTTTTCATCCCGCAATAAATAGGTTCTCAGTTCAACGGGGAATACGTTTCCATACCATAATGGCCTCGTAACTTTCACAGAATCCTTGTTCCCTGAGAATTTCAACAACCCTTTCCCTGTCGCTGATATTCTTCCAGATATTGATCTCAACAGTCGATTTTCCACTCATGTCTTCACGGGTATAACCGGTGATATCAGTATAGCCTTCATTAATGTCCAGGATCACACCGTCTTCAAGCCGGGTAATTACTGCAGCACCAGGGCTTGTATTGAAAATCGTTTGCAGATCTTCACGTACTTCTGAAACCTCCCAGTTCAGCCGTTGATTGATCATCATGATCAAGCCAAACGTCCATAAGAGGCTTACAATCAGCGCATCAAAATAAGGGATGATGTTAAATAAGGTCGGGCTGAAAATATTCTCTACTCTGGTACCTGCAATGAACATGAATGTCCGGTATGTGAAAATTTCACCATGGAGCAGGAATATTACCGCATTGAAGTTTGCCGATGCTTTTATTGACCTGGTTT
The DNA here is from genome assembly GCA_903926565.1 of uncultured Bacteroidales bacterium. Lineage (GTDB taxonomy): Bacteria > Bacteroidota > Bacteroidia > Bacteroidales > FEN-979 > CAIVAT01. The sequence goes on along the minus strand of CAIYJU010000040.1, from coordinate 8,230 downwards.
TATTATTATGAAGACAATAGGCGGTAAGGAAGGAAATGATTGCCAGTGTGGCACTGGTAAATCCTGACCTGCACTGAATGTTGTTTACCGCGAATAGAAAGTATAACGTCACCAGTCAAACTGTTTCACGAAGCAACAATTATGAATGCTCCCTGCCATAACATTCTGGTTTTTTGTTAACTTTGCAAAATAATCCACAAAACCTGCAACAATGCTAAGAAACCTACTGTTTACGTCAATTTTATCTGCTTTTGTGCTTGTAATTCAGGCACAGGATCTTCCTGTCCATCCGAAGGAAGTAACTGCCGGTACCTATTACGGGTTGAGCAGGCCATTGCGCGATATTCCCGCGATGACTGCTGAAGAGTTCCATCAACTGGAATTGAAAGGACTTACCCGCACCCTGAACAAGGACCTGAAAAACCGTATTTTCCCGTTCTCAGCAACTGCATTGCCCAAAGGGGACGACCCGGCCTGGCAGAAAATGATGGGCAGTGTGATCGGAAACAAAGGGCCTGTTGCAAATTTCGATGGTCAGACTTCACCATATTATCCTCCCGATTGCAATGGTACTGCGGGGCCTAATCATTTCATGCAAACCATCAACACTGTTTATGCGATTTATGATAAAGCAGGTGCCATTGTGGCAGGGCCTACCAACATGAATCAATTGTTTGGAAATGTTCCGGGCGCCAACCGTAACGATGGAGATCCCATTATTTTATATGACGACCAGGCCGATCGGTGGGTGGCAACTGAATTCTCCATCCCGATGTCGGGTACAAACTATATCCTGTTTGCCGTTTCAACAACCAATGATCCTACTGGCACCTGGCATCAGTACTCATTTCCGGTAGCCTCGATGCCCGACTATCCCAAATTCAGTGTTTGGCGTGACGGTTATTATATGGGCGACAACAATGGTGGCAGCACTGATACGTACGTTTTTCAGCGTGAGGCGATGCTTACCGGCGCTCCCGCCCAGGCAATTGGTTTCAGCAACCCGTGGCGCCCGACTTCAGTGGACGGATTCATGTGTGTTCCGCCGATTGACAATGATGGTCCGCTTGCACCTGCCGGAACACCTGGAATGTACATCGCATTCAATGATGATGCACTCGGTGGTGGCACCGACCAGCTTTGGCTTTATGAATTAAATGTAAACTGGACAACCCCCTCATCTTCTTCATTCATACGTACACAGCAGCTGGAAGTTCAGCCGTTCAGCAGTGACTTCGGTAATAACTGGAACAACATCGAACAAAAAGGTGTTAGTCAGCGCGTTGATGGAATTCCACAGGTGATTATGAATGTTCCCCAGTACCGTAATTTTGGATCCTATCAAACCATCGTTTGTTGCCAGACTGTCAATGTTGACGGTATCCGCCACGCCGGCATCCGCTGGTATGAACTTCGCAAAACCACTGGAAACTGGGAAGTCAGGCAACAGGGAACGTATGCACCCGACATCCACAGCCGCTGGATGGGCAGCATCATGCTCAATGGCTTTAATGAGATCGGATTAGGCTATTCGATATCAAGTACATCCATGTATCCGAGTATCTTTTATTGCGGGCAATCCGCCGCAGCGTATGCAAGCGCATCAGGTATTCTTGATATTGCAGAGGATACCATTTTTCCGGGTGCAAACTCGCAGACAGGCGCCAACAGGTGGGGAGACTACGCCCAGTTATCTGTTGATCCTTCGGATGATAAAACGTTCTGGTTTACAACAGAATACATTGGAAGTGGTGGCAGCCGGAAGACAAGAATTGCCTCTTTTAAATACAACTTTGCCCCTGTAGCCACCACACTTGCAGCCGCTTCAGTGACCGCTACCTCGGCAACACTTAACGGGACGGTTAATCCCAACGGCCTGGCCACTGATTACCATTTTGAGTATGGAAATACCCCGATAACCATGAACCAGTCCACACCTCCTGTGTCAGCTGGTTCCGGTACTGCAGCCGTCAATGTGAGTGCCGATGTTACCGCTCTTTTAAGCGATACAAACTATTATTTCAAGCTTGTTGCAGTCAGTTCTGGCGGTACTGCCAATGGAATGAAGGTGAAGTTTACGACACAGGCCGCGCCGTTTGTTGCAGTTACCCCCGGGAATCAGAACGTCCCCTCATCAACGGGTAACACGAAGTTTCTCGTTTCGTCAAATACTGACTGGACAGTTGAAAGTGATGCAACATGGTGTACTGCAACTGCTTCTGGCAGCGGTAATGATACCATTGTTACAGTTTACGGTGACAACGTATCAGTCGGAACGCGCATTGCCCACCTGACTGTTACAGGAACAGGAGCAGGGTCGCAGGTAGTTACAGTTACCCAGGATGGCGCAGCACCCATACTCTCAGTCACCCCGCCAGTCCGGAACCTCTCATCCACGGCGGGAAATGCTCAGTTTGATGTTACCTCCAATACAACATGGACTGTAACCGATGATGCCACCTGGTGCACAGCAACACCTTCCGGTGCAAATAATGGTACAATTGTGGCAGCCTCTGAAGAGAATATTTCTGTAACATCCCGGTCGTGTACCATCACGGTAACGGCCCCGGGCATTGCCTCTGTAACAGTTGTCGTGGCCCAGGCAGGCGCAGCGCCAATGCTTTCAGTAACGCCATTAATCCAGAATGTTTCTGCGGTGGCCGGAAGTACTGCATTTTCCGTCTCCTCAAATGCAAACTGGACAGTTGCTGGCAATGCATCATGGTGTACCCTCACACAATCGGGGACCGGAAACGGTACCATTGTGGCTGATTATTTGCAAAACACTGCTGATCAGCCCCGTACTGCCTCTATCGATGTCACTGTTGCTGGCCTTCCGGTTCAGACTGTTACCGTGGTACAGGCTAAATCAAGCATCGGAATGGATGAGTCTTTCAATCATGACATTCGGATCTTTCCAAACCCGACAAAAGGAATCTTTCAGATTATACCCGGTCATAATGATGGTCGCTCCATGGATGTCTGTGTACAGGATATCAACGGCAGAGTCATCCTGAATAAAGTGTGCAAAGGGGAGAAGGAGTATCAGGTTGACCTCTCTTCAACTGCAGCCGGCACGTACAACATCATTGTGAAAACAGATACAGGCCTGACAGTAAAGAAACTTGTGATAATCAAGTAGGAATCCTGCTGAGTTGTTGCAAATTACTGCATATTTCTGAAACTGACCATTTGCTGCGCCTTCTCATCGTATAACCTGAAAGTGAGGGTTTTGAAGCTTGCAAGGAATGTCAGCGGTTTGATCTCACGAAAAAGATCGTTTTCACGATGGCACCTGGCCAATTTGTAATTTGGGATCATGGGACTGAGGTGATGAATGTGATGGAATCCGATGTTTCCTGAAAAGAAACGAAGGATCAGGGGAAGCTTGTAGAAAGAACTTCCTTCCAGTGCCATTCTTTTGTAATCCCAGGTATCTGTTCGCGCCCAGTAGATCGGATTGAACTGATGCTGCACATAGAACAGCCAGAAGCCCATGATGCCGGCGATGGAAATTATCGGCAACTGTATCAGGAGAAATGATTTGATGCCGATCAGCATGCTCATGGATGCGGCAAACAGCAGCAGCCCGGCGTTGGTGACATAGACTCCCATCTTTCCTTTTTTATCCATGGTTTTCCGGGTAAAACGGTTAACAATCACAAAAACCAGGAAGGCCCCGATTCCGAACATGGTGATCGGATTGCGGTAAAACCGGTACTTGATCCTGGTCCATTTCGAACTCGCCCGGTACTCTTCAACAGTCATGGTCCAAACATCTCCGATGTCGCGCTTATCAAGGTTTCCGGCCGTTTCGTGATGGATGTAATGCTCGTGCGACCAGCTGTAATAGGGCGTGAAGGTCAGAATACCGATAAACACACCTACTGCATCATTCATTTTTTCTGATTTGAAATAGGAGCCATGCCCGCAATCGTGATAGATGATGAATAAACGCACCAGCATTCCGGCAGCAGGAAATGCCAATGCAAGGGTAATCCACCACGATACGGCCAGACTTTCATACATCAGGAACCATGCAAGGGAATAAAGCAGCAGGTTAACGGAAAATTGTCTCCAGCTTTTATAGGAATCGGGGCGGTTATATTTTGATACGATTTTTATCCAGGAGTTATTTGAAACTTCAGGCTGAGTGAGTTCTGAATTCATTTGGTTGCTTTCATTGATTTTTACAAAGGTACGATAAATAGAGTTAACAGGCTTGTTTAGATTAAATTGAAATAAGAACGGAATAATTATCCGGAGCTGTATTGACCTGCTCTTCAGGACCGGATAAAGCTTTGTTGGGTAGACAGCAGGTGTTTTACTGAAAATCAAAAAATATGAACAAGTTCTTTTTTTATTGTATATCTTTACTAATTATTACCTTATTTCAGAACCAGGGTAGATCGAAAAAATCTTTCTCATGACCGCCAGGAAACCAAAATCCGCCACAACCAGCAAAGTTACCACACCCGCAAAGAACGATAGCAGTCAGTTTCCCATCGTGGGCATCGGTGCCTCGGCGGGGGGGCTTGAAGCATTGGAACAGTTTCTTACCAGGATGCCGAAAGACTCCGGGATGGCTTTTGTGGTGATCCAGCACCTCGACCCGAATCATGTTGGCATATTGCCCGAACTGCTGCAACGGATCACACCCATGAAGGTGTTTCAGGTAAGCGACGGCCTTAACGTAAAACCAAATTGTGTATATGTGATCCCTCCCAACAAGAGCATGTCGATACTCAATGGCGCCCTCCACTTGTTTGAACCGATTGAAGCGCGCGGATTGCGTTTGCCTGTGGACATTTTTTTTCGTTCTTTAGCTGACGATCGCCATGACAGAAGCGTCGGCATCATCCTTTCGGGTATGGGCTCCGATGGGACCCTGGGGCTGAAAGCCATCAAAGAAAAAAACGGGATTGTGCTTATACAGTCCCCTGCCTCAGCAAAATTTGATGGAATGCCCCGCAGCGCCAGCGAGGCGGTGATTGCCGATATTATTGCACCGGCAGAAGAGTTGCCCGGGAAACTCATCTCTTTCCTGAAATTTATTCCGGTTGTAAAGTTTGATCCTGAAATGGATGATAAATACAAAAGCAACCTCGACAAAATTATCATCCTGTTGCGGGACCATACAGGCCACGACTTTTCGATGTACAAGAAAAACACCCTGTTTCGCCGCATTGAAAGGAGAAAGGGCGTTCATCAGATTGAAAAGATAAACACCTATGTCAGGTTTTTGCAGGAAAATCCCAAAGAAGTTGATATACTTTTCAAAGAGCTGCTGATCGGAGTTACCAGCTTTTTCAGGGACCCTGCTGTTTGGGACAAACTTAAAGAAGAAATACTTCCGTCCCTGCTGAACGAATTGCCCGTTGAATATGTGCTGCGTGCCTGGGTTACAGGTTGCTCATCCGGTGAAGAGGCTTATTCTCTTGCCATTGTATTCAAAGAAGTCCAGGAGAAGCTTAAGAAGCACAAAAACCTGTCGATGCAGATATTTGCCACCGATCTGGATCTCGATGCCATCGAAAAAGCCCGCAAAGGTTCATACCCGGCCAGTATTACCGGCGAAGTATCACCCGACCGGATCAAACGTTTTTTTGTCAGTGATGCCAATGGTTACCGGTTGAGTGCCCCCATTCGGGAAATGGTGGTATTTGCTCCCCAGAATGTGATCAAAGATCCGCCATTTACCAAACTCGATATACTCACATGCCGCAACATGCTGATATACATGGAGCCCGAATTACAGAATAAAATGATGTCGTTGTTTAACTATAGTCTTAATTCGGGAGGCATTATGGTTCTTGGCACTGCTGAAACTATGGGAACCGCAAAAGAAGGGTTTGAAGAACTGGATCCCAGGCTGAAAATTTACATGCGTATCGGAAAAAGCAATCCAACAGAACTTCTTGATTTCCCGAGTTCTTTTAATCGTACCAAACGGGAGATACCCGGGGAAAAGACCATCCCTAAATCACCGGAAAATATTCAGACCATTGCCGAACAGACCATGCTGCAGCGGTTTGCCCCCGCCAGTGTACTCGTGAATGACAAAGGCGACATCCTTTATATTACCGGACGCACCGGGAGGTACCTTGAACCGGCCGCAGGCAAGACCAACATGAATATTTTTGCCATGGCACGTGAAGGGTTGCGTGAGGCATTGCCGGGTGCTTTCCGGAAGGCAATGCAGAACTTTGAAGCGGTTATAATCCCGAAAATCAAAATCGGGTTCAATGGAGGTACTCAATTTGTTGATGTAACTGTTCAGCAAATTGAGAAAATCTCTTCGGTGAGAAATATGCTTATCGTAGTATTTGCGGAAGTGACTTTACTTTCTCAGCCAGTTCAGGTTAATCCAAAAACCGGAAAGCAAATTTCAGGAAGAAGGCAAAAGGAGCTGGAGAGTGAACTCCAGCGCAGTTACGAAGATATGCGTGGGATCCGGGAGGAGATGCAAACCTCCCAGGAAGAGCTTAAATCGACCAATGAGGAGTTGCAGTCAACCAATGAGGAACTGCAATCAACCAATGAGGAACTCACCACCTCCAAGGAGGAGATGCAGAGCCTGAACGAAGAGCTGCAAACGGTGAATGTTGAACTTCAAAGCAAGATCAGTGATTTCCTGCATGCAAACAATGACATGAAAAACCTGCTCAACAGCACGGAGATTGCCACCCTGTTTCTCGACAAGGAGCTGAATATCCGCAGGTACACCGATTCGGTAGCCAATATCATTAAGCTTCGGCCAACAGATGTCGGAAGACCGTTTACCGATCTGGTTACCGACTTGAAATACACTGAAATCGGAGATCATTGCCGGAAGGTACTTAAAACCCTCACAACTGTCGAAACGGAAATCACAACCAACGATGGGAGATGGTTTACTATCAGGATCATGCCTTACCGCACGCTGGATGACCATATCGACGGGTTGGTAATTACCTTCACTAATATTACGACCGTCATCCGGTCCGAAATGCTGCAGGCCATATCGGAAACCCGCTATCGCACGCTTTTTGAAGCGGCAAAAGACGGGATACTTATCCTCGATGCCGAATCCGGTAAAATTGTAGACGTGAATCCATTTCTGATAGATCTCCTGGGATATTCAAAACAACAATTTATTGAAAAGGCGATCTGGGAAATTGGTTTTCTGAAGGACATTGTCGCCAATAAAGCAAAGTTTTCAGAATTGCAGCATAAAGAGATCGTTCGTTATGAAAATCTGCCACTTGAGACTGCCAACGGGAGAAAGATCAATGTTGAATTCGTCAGCAATGTATACCTGGTAGCCAGTACCAGGGTAATCCAGTGTTTTATCCGTGAAATTGTTGAACGCAGGTAGGTTAATGAATGATTGCAAAAAAAAAGACGGGAGAGGCGATGACAAAAAAAACAGATCAATCAGCAGCTGATATCCTTCGTCAAAAGGCCGAGATGCACCTGCATCAGCGTAAAGCCGGGGCCTGCCCCGGCTCTGCCACAGAAACTGACATGCTTAAGCTCATCCACGAACTTGAAGTCCATCAGGTTCAGCTTGAAATGCAGAATGATGAACTCAGAGATGCCAGGATCCAGGCAGAAGCAGCCACGGATAAGTACACCAGCCTGTACGAATTCGCTCCGTCGGGGTATTGCACACTTTCACAGTCAGGAGAGATTGTTGAGATCAACATCACCGGAACACAAATGCTTGGCAGGGATCGCTCCACGATTATGCATCAGCATTTTACCGATTTTATTTCTCCAGATACCAGGCCGGTTTTTAATATCTTCCTTGAGAAAATTTTTCAAATAAAAACCAAAGAATCCTGCGAAGTTAAACTGTCGGTTAATGGTGACATTCCAATGTTTGTTCTGCTGACCGGGGTTATTGCCGAGGATCCGAACTGGTGTAATATCACAATGGTTGATATAACCCGGGGCAGACAATTGGAAGAAAGATTACTCTTTATTAATACGGCTTTTGAATCTGCAGGTGATGCGATAGGAATTTCCGACGCCAGGGGTCACCATATTTATCAGAATAAAGCATTGTCTGAGTTATTGGAATACGATACTGCTGAAGAATTGCAGGCAGCTGGAGGCGGGCAAAAAGTTGTCAGAGATCCCAAGGTCAGCCGGGAAATGTTTAATACCATTATGAGCGGCAGACCATGGTCAGGGGAGTTGGAAATGGTGACAAAAAGCGGGAAGGTTTTTCCTGCTTATGAGCGTG
>CAIYJU010000039.1 GCA_903926565.1 uncultured Bacteroidales bacterium | reverse complement strand
CCGGAAGATAAAATCATCCCTTTGTCCAGCCATTAGTTTATCTCAATAATCATCATTTGGTCATACACTCACCAACTTCTTGCTGGCCATATGTCACGGCGGTTTTTCTTAGCGATTCCGAATCCTGGTCACAACCGGGCGACCTGGCGGAGTACGTCATCCCGGGCAGGAACGGGTATATCGTTGATGCCGCAAACAGCCGGGAAGTGGCCGCAGCCATTGAGAAAGCATGCGCGAACGCTCACAGCATGTGCGAAGCATGCATTGCCTCGATGGTGCCGTATGATGAAGGGGTGATTAATGCCATGATTGTAAAACAAATCTTCAGCTTCGGCACACAATGACTATAATTTGAAATAAATGGGGCTGAAGCCCGGTGCATTGCATCAATCCTGAACAGTTGGCTAAAGCCAACTGCAATAGATTAAAGGAGAAAACGAAATTTTCCCCTTCTCTAATTGTTACTTAACTTTGCAAAAAAAGGACTTCCTCCTCCGGGTAAAGGCAACCATTCTGGCATAAAATGATTAACTTTGTCTTTGATTAAATTATTGCCATGCTTATACTCGACTATATAAAAAGCCAGGGGGCTCTTGATTTTTTAAAAACCCAGCCCATTCAGAAAGCTTATCTTTTTGGTTCTCATTCACGCGATGAAGCTACCAAAGAAAGTGATCTTGATTTTTTAGTTGACCTTGAAGAGAAAGTCGACTTGTTTCAATTTATCTCCATAAAACTAACTCTTGAAAAACTACTCCATACAAAAGTTGATCTTATTTCTTCAAATGGCATTTCACCCCGCATTGGCCCATATATTGACAAAGAAAAAATACTGATTTATGAAAAGCAAAATCAGTGATAAGGAACGATTGCTGCATATCCTTGACTCCATTGATTCAATTATCGATTTTACTCAAGATCTCTCTTATAAACAATATAATGATGACTTTAAGCTAAGGCTGGCTTTAATAAAATTGCTTGAAATCATTGGTGAGGCAGCAAATGGTATTACAGAAGAAACCCAATTGAGATTCCCGGAAGTTGAATGGTCAATCCTTAAAAGCGTGAGAAATGTATTGGTTCATGAATATTTTGGAATCGATTACGATATCATCTGGAATGCCATCAAAGATAGAATTCCAGATTTGAAACAGAAGATATCCAACGTCTTACTTCATTTGTAATACTTACCCAAACTGTTTTTGTTTATTATATCGGCTATACAAATTTCAAATTGAACAACTTCTTTGCCCCTTCCCCCATCTCCGTGAAGGAGGTGCTGGCCTGGAGCAAACCGGTTATTGTCAATGATGTGGGCGATTTGGCGGAGTATGTCATCCCGGGCAGGAACGGCTATATCGTTGATCCGGATAACAGCCGGGAAGTGGCCGCAGCCATTGAGAATGCATGCGCGAACGCTCACAGCATGCGGGATGCATGCGTTGCCTCGATGGTGCCGTATGATGAAGGGGTGATTAACGGAATTATATTGAAATGTGTCCACACTTAACACTTAATCACTTAAGCACTTAACACTTCTATTCTGATTCCGCACCTACGGCGCGGAAAACACCATGAATGCCAACGGGCTACCAGGATCTGGCTCCTCCGGAGCCGGGTTGGGCCGCATGTATGAAAAAAATAACTGAACATTGGTTAAATGCGGCAATGGATGACCTGCTGGCTGCAAAACACAGACTATACCGAAAAAACCCTAATTCTACACATAATTGTGCAATAAATGTGCTTATTCTGACCAT
>CAIYJU010000038.1 GCA_903926565.1 uncultured Bacteroidales bacterium | reverse complement strand
CTTCACCATCGATAACGGAGGCAGTGCAACCATGATTGCCGGGCAGAATATCCGGTATCTGCCGGGTACTTCCGTACATGCAGGAGGGTATATGCGTGGCTATATTACTACCAATAATCAGTACTGCGGACAGGCTCCTTCCATTGTCAATGCAGTTACTGGTGAAGAGGAGAATTTCATAAATTCAGAACGAACCATCTTTGTGATTTATCCGAATCCTACAAGCGGGAACTTTACCCTTGAGCAAAAGGGTGATAACCTGTATGACAAGGTGAAAGTTGAGATTTATGGAATGAGAGGTGAACGATTGATGAACCAGGAACTGATTGGAGAAAAGAAGCATGAATTCTGGTTCTCAGACCTTCCTCCGGGACTCTACTTTGTAAAGGTATTTGCCAATGAACATGCAGAAACCTTCAAACTTGTAAAAACCAGGTAAAAGAAAAATGAGGCTGTCTCGTATTATTGAGACAGCCTCATTTCTATTAATAAACGATTAATCAAATATTGATAATGCCCCGGAGAATATTCTTGCAACCAGGTTATTAAGGGAGTTATTTCACTGTTGCATTCTCCAGTATAACATCAAAGAAATAACCGGATCCGAAATCTTTGTTCAGGGTTACCTTACATTCAAGAGTTACAATATCGCCCTTTTTAAGGGTGTCATCCATGGTAGCAGTGAGGTCGAATTTATCTCCGAAAGAGGTTCCATCCTGAAGGTGTACCCAGTTTTTCCCCATTATTTTAGCCGTGAACTTCACAACCTGCCCCCTGATAAGGATAACCTGCCCGTTGTATTTTTCTTTGTTCTGAAACAGGTCGGCAATGGTAATGCCACCGGCAGCAGGGGCAATGATCACATCTAATTTGCCTGCCTGCACCTTTGTACTGTGCTCGGGCACGTTTGCTGCTGCTTTATTAGTTGTAGCAGGGGTTGAACCGACGCTCTCGAGGAAGAGAACCTGGTCAAAAGTGCGCTTCAGCTCCTTACTCGTAAAATCCGGCATCACCAGGCCCTTTTTAAAGTAACAGGTATCACCAACACTGAAGGTGCCGGCAGGTACGGCAAGCCATTTCAAACTCGTGTCAACTTTTACATGGAGATAGGTGTAGTTGATGGTTTGCAATACCTCCTTAATAATGGCCATATTCAACCTGGAAGCACCCTCCTGGCCTGTCTGCCCATGGGTAGAGGAGGTGACATGCGATAAAAATATCGCAAAAACGAGAATCCGGAAATGCAATTTCATGGTTATTTTTTATTGAACATTCTTTGTTTAACACCAGCGATAACCATCAGGGAAATGACCGATAAAATCAATCCCCAGGCCCATAACGGAAATACCGGGGTATCGCCGGCACCATAGCTGTGCATCCCTTTCGACAGGTAGTAATTTACGCCGACAAATGTCATGATCACGCTTCCAAAGCCGGCAATGGATGCTACATTAAAGACATAGTTGCTGCGAAGTTTAGGGATAAAACGCAGATGGAGCACTAAGGTATAGGCAATTACAATAACAAGAGCCCATGTCTCCTTGGCATCCCATCCCCAATATCTCCCCCATGATTCGTTGGCCCAAACGCCACCCAGAAATGTTCCGATGGTGGCCAGAACAATTCCCACAATCAGGTTCATTTCGTTAATGCAGGTTAATTCGCTGATGATCATATCCAGGCGTGCATTGTTTTTTGCTGTTTTGAACAAGTAGATCACCATGTTCATTAATCCCAGGATGAATCCAAGCCCCAGGAAGCCATAGCTGATGGTAAGGGTGGCAACATGGATGATAAGCCAGTAGGACTTCAGCACGGGCTGTAAATTCGTTAATTGCGGATCATAGCTGCTGTGACTTGCTGTCATCAGAATAAAGAATGCAAGCAGGGCTGTTGCGGCAAGGGTGATCTTGGAATACCTTGCAAAACTGAATCCTGCCAGCAAACCACCCCAGGCAATTAAAATCAATGACTCATACCCGTTGCTCCACGGGGCGTGGCCAGTTAAATACCACCTGAGGATTATGCCAAAGGTGTGATACAGAAATGCAAACCCCAGCACTGCAATCGAAATGTTCAGTGCAACCGAGATGATCCTGCTCTTTGTGGGTCTCAGGTTATCAATGAATGCAAGCAGCAGAAGGATAATGCTTAAAATGGCATAAACATTTCTAAGCGTGATGAAAATCTGTAAATTGTTGTAGAGGATCTCAACATTTATTTTTGTCTCCGAAGCCAGCAACTCTGCGCTGGCCGAATTACGCTGAATATCTTTAATAATACCCATGATCTTATCGGCCCTGGTATAATCACCTGAAACTGTTGCATTTGCAACTTCTGTAAAATAGGCGATCATGATATTTGAATAACTCAACGGGTTCAACTGAAGCTGCTCATTGATAACTGCAATCGCCCCGGTTAATGGCACAGCAGCCACTTTGTCCTGCCAGCTAACCCACTTGTTGTTCGGGTCGCCTGCTACAGGAAAGAGTTTGAGCATGGAGCCTTGCAAAACCATTTCAAAAATATTCAGCCGTTCATCAACCTTGATCACCTCCTTGTCAAAATTATTTTGAGTGGATTGTTTCTTCCGAAATGCTTCTTCAGTGTATTTCTGCAGTTTATACTGGTTGTTCTGATCGAAAAAATCAAGCAATGATGCATACTTCCCGTTGATGCCAAGAATGTCCTGCACCGATTTCTCACGGATATAGATAATTTTCTGCTGCTTCCAGAAGTCAGGCGCCAGCGTCATATCCATCAACACCTGGATGGCATCCATCTTTCCCTTTCCGGCGATCTCAAATTTATCTTTTCTCGCTATTTTATGCATGACATCATAGGCCATGGAGTGGATGGGCTCAAACCGGCCATCGAAGGTCTGAATCACCAGATGGCCGAATTTCTCAGCCTGTTCCGGCGAAACAGGTTTGGAGATATTGCCCTGGGAAAAGGCGAAAGAACTGAGGAGTAAGAAAAAACCAGTCATTAAAACACCAGCCTTGCGTTTGGTGCGTAAATCACCAATTTTTCGGCTCAGTTCATGAAAACGTGATTTTTTATTGAATAACGACAAGACAAATCCAAGGCACAACAGAAAATAGCCAATGTAGGTGACCAGGGTGCCATAAAAATCGTGGTTGACCGAAAGTACCGTGCCCTTTTCATCTGTATCATACGATGACTGGAAAAACCGGTACATATTGTAATCCAGCACATTGTTCATAAAGATCCGGTGATTCTCCTTTAAATTCTTGCTGTTATCAATCAGGGTGACTTCACTGGCATAGGATGACGGACTCATGGAACCGGCATACCTGTCGAGTATGAAATCGTTGAGCCGGATTGAAAAAGGCAATTCGATGGGTTTCTCGCCATAACCAATTTTTAAGGTTAATCCATCGAAATGATAGTCATGCATATTCATCAGGTACCCCGGACCGCCGAACACGGTGGCTTTGTGTGTTTTATCTTTAAAGGTAATATTGAAAACCAGGGCGCTTGTTCCTTTTTCTTCTGAAGATCCATTCACAAATTCTGTGGTTGCGTTGGAATAAAAACCGGCATTCATAAATGCCATGCCCTGTGCACGGTATAAAAGATTTTTCGAAAACCCGGTTTGGGTACCTGCCCGGATCGTATCAAATACATTTGTCTGCATGTTCGTAAGGATCACCTCAAAAGGGGCAGTGAAGAACAATCCACCATTCATTTCACTGATTTGAACAGCGTTTGTATCAACCTTGCTGTTAAATGCCAGTGATAACGTTCCAAAACCGGTTACCTGCCCCTCGTTTAAAAATAAACTCTGCTGCTCTGCCTCATTTGCAACGATCAAAGAAATTAATTTTTTCCCGTCCGGAACATTTTCTTTCACCCGCTCCACCGCATTTTCGAGAAATGCGACATACTCGATGACAACTTTTCCGCTTGTCGGAGAAGGATACTCCAGGCGAAGCGAATTCCCCGTGAAACTGCTGATGTTAAAAGGCTGGTCATAAATGATTTTTTCGGCATTCTCCCCGGAAGCAACCTGGAGATAGGCGTCGTGGCTGTATATAAGATTGGTAGCCTCCCCTTCACGGATGTGCATGGTTCCTTCAAATCCAAAGTACCTGGTAATTCCTGCGCCGAGGATAATGATGATGAAGGCAACATGGAAAAGCAGGCCTGTCCATTTTTTTTGACTCAACATCCTGTATCTTGATATGTGGCCAAACAGGTTGAGTATTAAAAGAAGGAAAAGTAACTCGAACCAGTAAGCATGATAAACCAGGTTATAAGCGGTGATGGTATCATATTTATCTTCGATAAAGGTTGCTGTTCCCATGGCGAACATAAGGATTACCAGCAAAAAAACAGTTGTTGCAGAAGAAAACAGAAGTTTTGATATATGTTTCATTGGATTGAACTGATGTAGATTAGTATAATTTTTACCTCTTCCTTGACCATTTCATCTCGGGAGTCGTGGTATTTCGGTACAAAAGTACGCCAATACCATGAAAATACAAAGAATGAAGCTGTTTCATTTGGAAGGCCGGCAGGAAATTCTAATTCGAAATATTCCTGATCATGCCATTAAAAATCAAGACATGAAAGGGCAGCATGGCATACCAGTAGAATCGTCCCCAGATTCCGGATGGCCGAAAAGTAGCAATTTGACTTAGCACACCGGTCTGATCAATTTTAAATTCAAGCCACGCCTCCCCGGGAAGTTTCATCTCTGCAAACAGCAGAAGTCGTTTTTCAGCTTTATTCGCATAGATTACGCGCCAGAAATCGAGTGCATCCCCGGCAGCAATTTCCCCGGGGCTCGTTCTTCCTCTCCTGATTCCGACTCCTCCGACAAGCCGGTCAAGGAATCCCCTGATATTCCATAGTAAATCGGCATAATACCAGCCATTTTCCCCTCCGATCGACCAGATTTTTTCGACTGAATCGGTAGTATTCCTGACTTTGCGTTTCTTTATATCCCGGTAACACCCATAAACAGGAACCTCGATAAAGTGCGACAGCCCTATTTCGAGATTGTGACCTGATAACGCATCTTTCCAGCTTGAAAGAACCTGGTGCTGTTCTATTCTGTCAAAAGCAAGTTCGATTGCCGAATCATACCCTATGGGTGTTATCCCCAGCATGGTTGCAAGCGCCTGATCTCTGCATACCACATCCACCTTCATGCTGTTTACCAGATGTTTTGCAAGCGAATAGGAGACAGAGGTTACAAAGTAGAGCCAGTAGGATGAGAGTTTTGGTGTCATGATCGGGACGATGCCAATATAACGCTTTAAGCCACGGATTTTAGCAAAGCGCACGAGCATCTCCTTGTATGTAAGAACATCAGGCCCTCCGATGTCAAAGCTATTGTTGAAGGTTTCCTTCTTCATGATGACGCCCGACAGGAACTCCACCACGTTTCGGATCGCTATGGGCTGGCATCTTGTTTCAAGCCAGCGCGGGGCGATCATCACAGGCAGTTTTTCCACAAGATCACGGATGATTTCAAAGGAGGCGCTCCCGGAACCAACGATGATTCCTGCCCTCAGGGATGTTATGGAATATACTTCCGAAGCAAGAATGAGTTCCACGTTTTTCCTTGAGGAGAGATGCCGGGAAAGCTCTTTTTCATTGACGATTCCGCTGAGATAAATAACCTGCCTGACAGCGGTCTGTTCCATGCGGTGTTTGAAATTTTTCGCCGAAATGGCCTCCATCTCCTCAAAGTGTTCATGGGGTGTTGCCATGGAGTGTATCAGGTAAAAGGCGACATCGATGTCGGAGGGTATCCTGGCCAGCTCTTCAACTTTTAAAAAATCAACTTCCACCACAGACACTTTTTCGCTGCTAAAACGCGAAATGTCAAACCTGTTGGTATCCCTTACGCAGCATACTACCTTGTGGCCGTTCCCGATCAGGACAGGAAGAAGTCTTTTACCAATATACCCGGTAGCACCTGTCAGAAGGATTTTCATCTATGTTGATTTTTTCTTACTTGATTTTGCCATGGGATTAAACTCCAGCGCCAGCCTGATGAAGTATTCAAGGTCCCGGTCCTGATCTATTCCTTCGGGGTCCACAAAGATAAAACCCTTCATTGTCCGGTGCGTGAAATCCATTGCCCGGCATCCGTTTCTGGCATAGGCTTCTTCGGTCCTGACAGGATCTATCCTGGCCATCATCTGCTCTTTGATAACGCCAACACACATTTTATCATCAACCAGGAAGCAGATGCCTCCCATCATTTTTTTGTCTTCAAAAGGAACATCCAGCTCCTTGAACTTGTGCCGGATACGTTCGGCTAAATATTCGTCATACGCCATCCTGATGCGTTTTATCCTGGTTAAATTCACCTTCCCATTTTGCCACAACAACGGTGGCCAGGCAGTTCCCGATTACGTTGATGGCCGTTCTGGCCATGTCCATCAGCTCGTCAATTCCCAGGATGATGAAGATAGGCCATGTGGGCAGGCCAAAACTTGCTGCAGTGCCCAGGAGGATCACCAGGGAAGCGCGGGGAACAGCTGCCACTCCCTTGCTTGTTAGCATCAGGGTGAGCATCATGATGATCTGGGTTTCGAAAGAAAGCCGGATACCGGCCATGTTGGCTACAAAGATGGAGGCCATGGCAAGGTAGAGGGTTGTTCCGTCGAGGTTGAAGCTGTAACCGGTTGGCATGACAAATGAGACAATTTTTCTGGGCACACCGAATTGTTCCATGTTTTCCATGGCCCGTGGCAAAGCCGATTCACTGCTTGTGGTGGCAAAGGCAATTGTGGCCGGCTCTGCAACAGCCCGGATGAATTTAACGACCGGAATCCTCAACACCAGCATGATGGGAAGGAACACCAACAGGACAAAGACCAGCAGCGCGACGTACAGTGTAGCCAGCAGATGAAAGAGATTCAAAAGCACATCCAGTCCCATGTGCCCGACACTGTAGGCTATTGCCGAGAAAACCGCAAACGGGGCAAACAACATGATGATGTTGGTGAATTTGAACATCACGGCTGTCAGTGATTCGGTGAACCGAAGCATCGGCGTGCGGAACTGCTCTTTAACCATGGCAACAGCAATACCGAACAAAATACTGAATACCACAATTTGCAGCACCTGGCCTTCGGCTATCGACTTTGCGATGTTTTCAGGAAAAATGTGCAGGATGATGTCGTGCCAGGTTTGTGATTGAACGGCAGGAAGCGTTCCTTTGGCCATCTCCGGAGGTATTATTACGCCAATGCCTGCTCCGCTGATGTTGATGGCTGCCAGCCCGATAAACAGTGCAATGGTCGATACTATTTCAAAATAGAGGAGCGATTTCCAGCCCATCCGTCCGACCTGTTTCAGGTTGGCATGCCCGGCAATGCCGGTAACCAGGGTGGCGAAAATAAGCGGGGCGATGATTGTTTTAACCAGGTGAATGAAAATCTGACTGACGACATTCAACTCTTTGGCTACAAGGGGAACATCATAACCAAACTCTACCCCCATCAACATGCTCACGAAAATCCAGGTGGTCAGTTTCTTCTTTTGTAGTGCATAAATGAAGTAACAGGCCAGTGGAATCCAGCGCAGTGATGTCAATACCCGGGCGTTCATGCCCCACAACAGGTAATGGTTCAGTGAATGAACGATTACTGCAACGGAAAAAGCAAGTATAAAACAGGCAAGGATGCGTTTTGAAGACCCCATAAACACGGATGACGGATGGTAAAAATAAGCATATTATTGCTTGATTAACCTTGTTATTCCAACTGTTTTTTCAGAGGTAACTTTTATCAGATAGATGCCGGTAGGTTTACCGCTCAATGAAAGATCGTGTTTAATCCCTCCTGTAAATTCGGTTGACAGCACGTAATTCCCGGTCATGTTGAAGATGTCAACCCTGATCTTATCAGTCTCCGCCAAACCATTCAACTCCAGGGTAAAGTTTCCGGTAGTCGGATTGGGGTAAACTTTAAAGAGGTTTTCAACAAAAGCGGCAGGTATTTCCAGGCTGTTTTCCTCATTGGGACTCCCGGAAACATCTGGCAGATAAGTGGGGTTGGTGCAGAATGGCCCTGTCGGGGCAATGTATCCGTGGAAATAACCGCCTGACTGTACAATTGCACCGGGCAGGACGGAAATTTTCTGGCCGGCGATCAGCGTGGCACTTCCCCCGGTCTGAACCGCAAACGTGGTTCCTGTTCCGGCTACTGTTATGTTTTGGGATGCATTATAACAATTCGAAGCGGGATTTGGAACAATGATGTTCGACAATTGCCTGTTGAGGGGCAACCCCGTGATCTGAAAATCATCAATTGCCCAATAGTACCCCCAGGTCCCGGTGTAATTCCATTTGAATTTTACCTGGGACTGACCAGCAATGGCCGGAACAGACTGGGTGAAAACTGCCGGATTCGCTGATTCTGCAATGATACTCAGTAAGGATACCCATGTTGAGCCATTGTTGATGCTATAGGAAAAATCACATGACGAAGGATCATACCACCTGAAATAGTAATTGAAGGAGATTGTTGCTGTTGCATAACCCGACAGGTCCACCGTTGGAGAGATCAGGTCGGCATTCTGTGAGTTCCCTCCTCCGTAAGCATCACTGTTCAGGTATGCATAGTTTCCGGTTAAGGCAGGATTAAATGTAGCGTAGTTTGTCATTGCACCGAACTGCCATACCTGGCCATTTCCCTGGTGATCAATTTGCGTCCAGCAATTTGGGATTGAAGTGTTCAAAAATGCTTCATTAAAAGGAAGACTTACCGAAAGGCATCCCGTAACAAAAACAAGATCACTTCCATAAACAGTACCTACTGCGCTGGTCGCATAAGCTCTTACATGGTAGGTAGTACCGGATAACAGTCCAGTGATGGAACTTGTAAAAATCCCGGTACCTGAGCCATTTGTTGTGTGGCTCCCTGCAATGGTCGGATTTGCAGTTGTTCCCCAGCAAACTCCACGTGCAGTTACGGCAAAACCACCATCGGAAGTTATATTTCCGCCTGAAGTGGCTGAATTTATCGTGATTGCGGTGGCTGCTGTTGTCGTGATCGCGGCAGTCCAAAGACTGGTTGTGAAATTAAGGTCACTTCCATAAAAGGTGCCAACTGCGGATGTTGCATAGGCTCTTACGTGATACAAAGTGCTGTGTGTTAGCCCGGTGATCGGACTGGTGAAGATACCGGTGCCGGAGCCGTTCGTTGTGTGGCTTCCGGCCACAGTCGGATTTGACCCTGTTCCCCAGCAAACGCCACGGGCGATTATCGCAAAACCACCGTCGGAAGTTACATTCCCGCCTGAACTGGCCGAACTTGGGGTGATGGCAGATGGAACCGTTGTTGTAAGAATTGCTGCTCCGGGAATAAATGTCAATTCACTGCTGTATGAAGTTCCGTCACTGTTCACGGCAACCAGGCGAAAATGGTAGGTGCTGCCGCCCAACAGGCTGGCGATATTCGCAGTTACAAGAACTGGTAAAGAACCTGCACCGGCAGAAAGTGTCGGAGTTACACTGCCATAAGCGGTGGTAGTTCCGTATTCAAAGTGATACGTGGTCGCCAGGCCATGTGGGTTTACACTTCCATTGAGGGTAGCGGTTGTTGATGCAACAGCGGAGGCATTGGATGAAAGGGCAGAAGGTGCATTTGAAACAAGGAAGGAGGCAATCCGGGTTTTCCATGAGGTTGCACCTGTTGTCTGAACATACTCTGTTGTAAACCAAAATGTAATATCATCGGACGGATCAACCGACATCATGCTGTAATCGCCCCATCGTGCCGCGGGCCCGGTCTGGCAACCCGTTCCTGTTATCATTGTTTGTTCCGGAACTGTCATGGTTCCAAGGGGATCACCCGGCTTGCGTCCTGTATAACGGATGCTGGGGTATAATGTCGTACTGTTTGAAACGGAATATCCCAGGGCGATGTCCCCTACAGAATTCATGGCGATGCTGCCGATCCACCGGTGAGAGGCGTCAGGGGCCCAGGAGCCCTGCTGGTAGATTGACCATACTCCAGCAGTGTTACGCAGTTCATACCATCGGATGCCGGCATGTCCCGTATTATCAACGTCCACTGTATGGTTGGTAACCATGGACTTGTATCCCCCGAAATTGCGATACTGCAGCCTGTACATAAGGCGGTCTGATAGTGATTCCAGTTTAATAGTTGTTCCGGGTTGTGGAATACATTGTCCCCTTCCATTTGGATCTACGCACAGACTTGAATTGAATGGCGCGGTAACCAGACTTGCAACCTGGGTCATTGTTGAGTTGGCGGGTGTTACCCAGTCGGCATGAAAGTCCCATATCCTGAGATAGCGATCAGTTAAAGATGACCAGTCGTTAAAATAGGTAAAATGGTTAGGCTCTCCTGCTGCAGGTGTTGAAACGCCGTCCCAGTCGGAGGGAAGCATGCTGGCCGGGTCACCGGCAGCGCCAAGGTTGAAATAGATCATCTGGGCAGTGGGATCACCGGCAAGCATTTTTGTACGTTCGAATGCACTGGCACCCACACCACCCCAGTCATTTCCAAGGATGAACTGATTGGCCGACATATAATAGCCATCGGGCCAGATACCGAATTTGGGGTAGTCGGGCATGGTGCTTCCATATTGAAAAACATAACGAAACCAGGCCCCGGTAGGGTCAGAAGTTTGCGAAATTGCTACCAACTCAGCACACTGCGTGTATCCGGGAGGTAAGGAAAACTGTGTAATCATCCAACGGTTGGCTGCCTGGTCGAACAACACAACAGGGTCGCCGCTGTTCGTACTGTTCCATGGTTCCGGTATTCCCGTCCAGATGGTATTTAAGTTTGCCGGTCCTAAGAGAACCGCACCTGTTTTGGAGAAAATCTCGAAATTGACGTTCACAACCTGTATGTATTTGTCAATTCCGACATCGCCTTGCGTGTCAGGAGGGTAGTAGCCAAGAATGTTGGGCATCCCGTCAAAATTCTGAATCGGGGCAGCCGTAAGGGGTGCATCAGTTGCCTCCTGTTTTTGCCATACGGGATCTTCCGGAAGGTTAAAGGGTGTTGACTCCAGATGAAGAAATTCCTTCTTGCCAATTTTATTTGGGACCTCCTTTTCTTCTGCATCCTTCCCGTCCAGATTAGTTTTAGTTGGAGGGATCAGTGGCATATCTCTGAGTGACGGCGAAATGTCAAAATATAAAGCCGTTTGTGTACGGGTGGGGTGTATAGGGGTGCTTTGTCCTGAAGCGAGGGAGCTTATGAATATGAACAAAAGACAAAGTAACAGGTACGAATTTTTCATAATATTTTATTTAGTCTGAGTACGAATAAAAAAGTAAAGGTACTATGATTTTTAGAAAAATGGATACGGGGGTCGGTTTTTTTTCACAAAAGTGAAAAACGCTTCCATCCTGAAATGATATTTACTCAGTAAAAAAAAAACCAGCAGTGATTATGTCACTGCTGGTTTTATCAGGGTATCTGCAGGCAAATGCTGATATGCATTTATCTCCTGATAATTCTGGTAGTTCCTGTGTTTTTACCTGAAACAACCTGGATGAGATAGATGCCGGCTGGTTTACCGGATAATGAAAGATAGTGTTTTCTGCCTGAAGGTAAATCTGCAGACAGTACATTAATCCCCGTCATACTGTAAATTTCAACGCGGATATTCTGATTAAGATCGCCATCACTTAGTTCCAGCACAAAGTCACCCTCTGTAGGATTGGGGTAAACTTTAAAGAATGACTGAGCCATATTGGTTACAGGGGCCTCCTCTGTACTTTCAATAACGGAAGCAATCGAAGGCGACATCATCCCGCAGTACTGACCGTTTGTTGTGATATAACCACGCATGTAGCCTCCCGGTTTAACCAGGGTGCCAGAGAGGTAACTGATCTTTTGCCCGGCAATCATGGTTGCACTTCCTCCACTCTGAACAGTGAAGGTGGTTCCGCTGCCAGCCACGGTAATGGTCTGGGTTGCATTAAAACACTGTGTACCCGTGATATTCATATTCTGAAGGACAATTACAGATCCGACACTGACAACAGACATGGTTATGGTGTTTGATGTTGCAGGATTTCCGGAAGTACAAATGGCGTCGGATGTCATTATACATGTCACCGTGTTGCCATTTACAGGCACAAAGGCATAGGTTGAATTAGTAGCACCTGTGATAACGGCTCCGTTTAATTTCCACTGATAGCCCGGAGTTGTACCTCCGTTGGATGGTGTTGCTGTGAAGGTTACTGTTGTTCCGACGGCGACAGGGTTGGCGGAAGCAGTTATTGTAACGCCTACCGGCAGGATCGGGTTCACCACCATTGTCACAGTATTGGATGTGGCGGGATTTCCTGATGTACAGGTTTCACTGGATGTCAGCACACAAGCGATCGTGCTGCCATTTGCCGGAATAAAGGAATAGGATGCGTTGGTAGCACCGGCCACATTCGTTCCGTTAACACGCCATTGATAGGCAGGAATGGTACCGCCATTTATGGCAGTTGCAGTGTATGTTACTGACGTTCCTTCACAAACAGGATTTGCAGAGGGGTTGATGGTAACACTAACCGGCAGGATTGGCTTAACCGTCATAATCACGATATTTGACACAGCCGGGTTTCCGTATGTGCAGGTTCCGTTGGAGGTAAGCACAACCTTGATCCTGTTGGCATTAACAGGAATATATGTATATGTCTGGTTGGTGGCCCCGGAAATGTCGATTCCGTTAACTTTCCATTGGTATGCAGGGTTTGGTCCACCATTGACCGGGATTGCTGTATAGGTTACCGGAGTTCCGGCACAGACAGGGTTTGCTGAAGCCGTAGCAGTAACGCTCACAAGTAACCATGGGTTTACCGTCATTGAAATGGTATTTGACATGGCCGGATTTCCGTTCGGACAAACAGAATTTGAGGTCAGCTCGCATGTGATCAGATCATTGTTGGCAGGGTAGTAGGAGTATATAGCATTTGTCGCCCCACTGATTGAAGACCCGTTGATAAGCCACTGGAATGCAGGCATTGTGCCGCCATTAACCGGTGAAGCCTCAAATGTCACGATGGTGCCAGCACAAACGTTGTTAGCAGATGCCGTTATGGAAACACTGACAGGCAGGATCGGATTCACCGTCATTGTCACAGTATTGGAAGTGGCAGGATTTCCGGATGTACAGGTTTCACTGGATGTCAAAACACAGGCGATTGTATTTCCGTTTGCCGGGACAAATGTGTATGAGGAGTTTGTTGCTCCGGTTATATCTGTTCCGTTAACTTTCCACCTGTAGGAAGGATTACCCCCACCGTTTACAGCAGTGGCAGTGAATGTTACCGGGGTTCCTTCACAAACAGGATTTGCAGAGGGGTTGATGGTAACACTAACCGGCAGGAATGGCTTAACCGTCATAATCACGATATTTGATACAGCCGGGTTTCCGTATGTGCAGGTTCCGTTGGAAGTAAGCACAACCTTGATCCTGTTTGCATTAACAGGAATAAATGTATATGTCTGGTTGGTGGCCCCGGAAATGTCGATTCCGTTAACTTTCCATTGGTATGCAGGGTTTGGTCCACCATTGACCGGGATTGCTGTATAGGTTACCGGAGTTCCGGCACAGACGGGGTTTGCTGAAGCCACAGCAGTAACGCTCACAGGTAACCATGGGTTTACTGCCATTGAAATGGTATTTGACGTGGCCGGGTTTCCGTTCGGACAAACAGCATTTGACGTCAGCTCGCATGTAATCAGATCATTGTTGGCAGGGTAGTAGGAGTATGTAGCATTTGTTGCCCCACTGATTGAAGATCCGTTTATAAGCCACTGGAATGCAGGCATTGTGCCGCCATTAACCGGTGAAGCCTCAAATGTCACGATGGTGCCAGCACAAACGTTGTTAGCAGATGCCGTTATGGAAACACTGACAGGCAGGATCGGATTCACCGTCATTGTCACGGTATTGGAAGTGGCAGGATTTCCGGATGTACAGGTTGCACTTGATGTCACAGTGCAGTTTATTGTATTTCCGTTGGCAGGGATAAATGTGTATGACGAGTTTGTTGCTCCTGAAACAAGAATTCCGTTAAGATTCCACTGGTAGGTCGGATTGGCGCCACCATTAACAGCCGAGGCAATAATGGTTACCGGGGTTCCTGCACAAACCGGATTCATAGATTCAGCAATTGTGAGACTTACCGGCAAAACTGGATTTATGGTCACGGTTAATGTGTTTGTTGGAAGCGGTCCGCCACATGTTCCGGTTGCGTTTTGTAGTTGTCTCAAATAGGTTGTTGTGTTGAGTACTCCGGGCTGGTAGTTTAACATGGTGGCCCCGTTGATATTGCTGAACGTAAAGTTATTCAGGGAACTCTGCCACTGATAGGTTGGTGAAGTTCCGTTCAGGGGAGGAGTGCCGGTTAACTGTGCTGGTAATACATCAGCACAGATGTTCTGATTTGAACTGACAGAACCGACAATTAAACCAGGATTAACCGTCATGATCACGATGTTTGAAACAGCCATGTATCCGGCAGTACAAAAGTCATTTGAATAGAGTACACATTTAATTCTGCTGGTATTGGCAGGAATAAATGTATAGGTCTGATTGGTGGCCCCGGAAATATCGATTCCGTTAACTTTCCATTGGTACCCGGGGCTTGTTCCGCCATTGACCGGCATAGCTGTGTAAGTTACGGAAGTACCGGAGCAAACCGGGTTTGCAGAAGCAGTAATAGAGACACTGACAGGGAGTATCGGGTTCACAGTCATGACCACATTGTTCGATGAAGCCGGGTTTCCTGAAGTACAGGATCCACTGGAAGTCACCGTGCAGGCAACGACATTGCCGTTTACAGGAACAAAAGAATAGGCAGCATTTGTTGCTCCAGCAACAGGACTTCCGTTGACTTTCCACTGATATGCCGGGTTGGTTCCACCATTTATGGTGCTGGATGTAAAGGTCACCGAAGTACCGGCACAAACCGGATTTGCTGATGCAGTAATTGAAATGCTTACCGGGAGCAATGGGTTTACCGTCATGAGCACAATATTGGAAACGGCCGGGTTTCCCGTAGTACAAGCTGCATTTGAATAAAGCACACACTTAATCCTATTGACATTAGCAGGAATAAAAGTATAGGTTTGATTGGTGGCCCCGGGAATGTCGAGGCTGTTGACTTTCCATTGGTACACAGGGTTAGTTCCGCCATTGACCGGCATTGCTGTGTACGTTACGGAAGTTCCTGCACAAACAGGGTTCGCAGAAGCCGCAATTGAAACACTTACCGGCAGTATCGGGTTCACGGTCATGGTCACGGTATTTGATGTGGCCGGGTTTCCTGAAGGACAGGTAGCATTTGATGTTAGCTGGCAGGTAATTGCATCAGCGGCAACCGGAGCATAAGCATAGGTTACATTGGTTGCTCCTGGAATATTGATTCCGCCCTTCTTCCACTGGTACAACGGGAATGTTCCTCCGTTTGAAGGTGTTGCAGTAAATGTCACCGAAGTTCCTGCGCAAACCGGGTTTGCTGAGGCCGTAATTGAAACACTGACTGGTAACAACGGGTTTACAGTCACTGTTAATGTGTTTGTTGGAAGAGGTCCACCACAGGTTCCTGTTGCATTTTGCAACTGTTTAAAATATGTTGTTGATAATAGAATTCCTGGCTGGTAGCTTAGCATTGTGGCCCCATTGATGTTACTGAAGGTAGCATTGTTCAGTGAGCTTTGCCACTGATAGGTTGGGGTTGTACCATTCAGGGGTGGAACACCGGTTAGCTGTGCAGGGATAACATCAGCACAGATGGCCTGGTCTGAACTTATAGAGCCGACCAATAAATCAGGCATAACCGTCATGGTAACATAATTAGAGGATGCGGGGCTTCCAGAATTACAGGTTTCACTGGAAGTCACCATGCAGGTGATGATGTTGCCGTTCACCGGAATAAAAGAGTAGGCAGCATTTGTAGCTCCTGCAACCGGACTTCCGTTGACTTTCCATTGATAGGCCGGGTTAGTGCCTCCATTTATAGTTGTGGAGGAAAAGGTCACCTGGGTTCCAGCGCAGACAGGGTTCGCTGAGGCTGCAATAGAAACACCTACCGGCAGTATCGGGTTCACGGTCATGGTCACGGTATTTGATGTGGCCGGGTTTCCTGAAGGACAGGTAGCATTTGATGTCAGCTGGCAGGTAATTGCATCACCGGCAACCGGAGCATAAGCATAGGTTACACTGGTTGCTCCTGGAATATTGATTCCGCCCTTCTTCCACTGGTACAACGGGGATGTTCCTCCGTTTGAAGGTGTGGCAGTAAATGTCACCGAAGTTATAGCACAGACAGGGTTTGCTGAGGCTGCAATAGAAATACTGACGGGTAACAACGGGTTAACAGTCACTGTTAATGTGTTTGTTGGAAGAGGTCCACCACAGGTTCCGGTTGCATTTTGCAACTGTCTCAAATATGTTGTCGATGAGAGCATTCCTGGCTGGTAGTTTAGCATTGTGGCACCGTTGATATTACTGAACGTAGCATTGTTCAGTGAACTTTGCCACTGATAGGTTGGGGAGGTACCATTCAGGGGTGGAACGCCGGTTAGCTGTGCCGGGATGACATCAGCACAGATGGCCTGGTCTGAACCTACAGAGCCGACCAATAAATCAGGTAAAACCGTCATGGTAATATAGTTGGATGATGCCGGGTTTCCTGAAGGACAGGATTCACTGGAAGTCACCGCACAGGAAATAACATCACCGTTTGCCGGAGCAAAAGAATAGTTTGCATTTGTAGCTCCGGAAACAGGAGTTCCGTTGACTTTCCATTGATAGAAAGGATTTGAACCGCCATTTAAGGTAGTGGAGGTAAAGGTCACTGAAGTTCCTTCACAAACCGGGTTCAGGGATTCGGCAATTGATATGCTGACAGGTAGCAATGGGTTAACCGTCAGGGTTAATGTGTTTGTTGGAAGAGGTCCACCGCAGGTTCCTGTTGCATTTTGCAATTGTCTCAAATATGTTGTCGAGGAGAGAATTCCTGGCTGGTAGTTTAGCATTGTGGCCCCATTGACGTTACTGAAGGTAACATTGTTTAGTGAGCTTTGCCACTGATAGGTTGGGGAGGTACCATTCAAAGGTGGAACGCCTGTTAACTGTGCCGGGATAACATCAGCACAGATGGCCTGGTTTGAGCTGACAGAACCAACTGCTAAGTCAGGCAAAACCGTCATGGTAACTTCATTGGATGATGCCGGGTTTCCTGCGGAACAGTCTACACTGGAAGTCACCATACATGCAATGATATTTCCGTTCACCGGAACAAAAGAGTATGTGGCATTGGTGGCTCCGGTAACAGGAGTTCCGTTGACTTTCCACTGATAGGCCGGGAAAGCACCGCCATTTATGCAGGCAGAGGTAAAGGTCACCTGGGTTCCGGCACAAACATGGTTTGCGGACTCAGTAATAGTAATGCTAACCGGGAGAAATGGGTTCACCGTCATTGCAATATCATTTGATACTGCAGGATTTCCTGAGGCACAGGACTCACTGGATGTGACCATACAGGCAACCACGATTCCGTTCGCCGGAACAAAAGAATAACCGGCATTGGTAGCTCCTGACACAGGTGTTCCGTTGACTTTCCATTGATATGCCGGGTTGCTGCCGCCATTGATGATGGATGAGGTAACGGTCACGGAAGTACCTGCACAAACCGGGTTTGCTGAAGCAGCAATTGAAATGCTAACCGGGAGAAACGTGTTCGTGGTCATCACCACGTTGTTTGACGATGCCGGGTTTCCTGAAGTACATAATTCACTGGAAGTTACCGTGCAGGCGATTGCGTTTCCGTTCACCGGAACAAAAGAGTAGGCAGCATTTGTAGCTCCTGCAACCGGACTTCCGTTGACTTTCCACTGATATGCCGGGGTTGTGCCCCCATTTAGGGTGTTGGATGTAAAGGTCACCAGGGTACCCGCACAAATGGTGTTTGCCGATGCAGCAATGGTAATGCTCACCGGGAGCAATGGGTTCTCGGTCATCACCACGTTGTTTGACGATGCCGGGTTTCCTGAAGTACATAATTCACTGGAAGTCACCG
>CAIYJU010000037.1 GCA_903926565.1 uncultured Bacteroidales bacterium | reverse complement strand
TCAGGGAACCTGCTCAAAGTTGATTATTTACTGCAAACGATTTTGTTTGTTTACGAAAGTGAAGAGAAAACAGTTGCCTCTCTGAATTACAAGCCGGGTATTGTCAGGGTGGACGGTAAAATATTTGCTGCAGAAATTCTGAAGGGTGATGACTGTTTTTCAATCATGTTGCCTTCGGGCAAACACCATGTTGAAATTGTAACCGGTAATAAATTCAGTTATGGGATCAACATGGCCAGTATCTGGTCAATGAGCGCCATCTCAATCTATGGGATAGTGGCTTCCATGCTGTTGTTGTCCTTCTTTATTGCCTTGAAATTTATCAGGAAACGCTACAATTCATAGTATAAAAAAACCCTCAATAACACCCAAATACCATGTTCATTCTTGAAACTATTTTCCTGGTCTCTGTGATCCTCATCTGGTTTATGATCGGGTATCAATTCATTTTCAGTCTATTCGGATATATTAATTTCATCCGGTCAATGAAGGAAAAGCAAAAAGTGGATCAGATGCACTTTGACCTTCCCACCTGTACGATCCTGATACCTGCCCATAACGAAGCAGTGGTTATCGGGAATACGATAGAGGCCATGCTAAATCTTGAATATCCTGAAGGCAAGCTGAAGATAATGGTCATCAACGATGGATCAAAAGATCAGACAAAAGAGATTATTGAGAGTTATGCAAAGAAAGACAGTCGGGTAGTTTTGTTTAACATTCCTGAAGGGATGGGGGGGAAGGGGAAATCCAGGGCATTGAACCTTGGAATCCAACAGGTGGATTCTGAAGTCATTGCTGTTTATGATGCAGATAACACTCCGGACCCGAAGGCATTGCATTACCTCGTGGCCTCCCTGGTTTCCGACAAGGAACTTGGTGGCGTGATCGGCAAATTCAGAACCGTTAATAAAAACAGGAACCTTCTGACCCGTTTTATCAATATCGAGACATTAAGCTTCCAGTCTATGTTGCAGGCCGGACGCTGGCAATTGCATAAGATCGCTACGCTGCCGGGAACAAATTTCGTCATGTGGAAGTGGCTGATCGATGAGTTGAATGGATGGGACGAAGAGGCGCTTACAGAGGACGCTGAATTGAGCATCAGGATCTATGAACTGGGCTACAAGATCAAATTTCTTCCATATGCCATTACCTATGAGCAGGAACCTGAAAAGTGGAGTGTCTGGATCAAACAAAGGGTTCGTTGGGTCAGGGGCAACAATTATGTTCTGGCAAAATTTCTGAAGGAAATTCCTAATTTCAAGAATAAACGGCTGCGTTTTGACCTTCTCTATACCCTGGCGGTTTATTATATATTTTTTGTGGCAGTTGTCATTTCAGATATACTGTTCTTATTAAGTCTCTTCAATATCGTCCATATCCCATTGCCAGGGCCATACTCCGCGGTATGGATTATCGCCATTGGATTGTTTATGGTGGAAATCATGCTTGCAATTTCTTTCGACCATGAGGACAACTGGACGAATTTCGGTCTCGTCCTCATCATGTATTTTACTTATTGTCAGCTTTGGATTTGGGTCATGCTGAAGGCTTTCTACCTCGAGAACATAAAGAAAGCAGCTCATGTCTGGGATAAAACTGTCAGGTTTGAAGTCCATCCTGATAAGCAGATTGTTCGTTAATGACATGGATAAACCTGCTTACCCTGCTACCCTATGCCTGTTTTTATTTTAGTGAATGTAAAATCTGTCCTGATACTGCCTAACTTTGGTCTTATCTCAAAAACACTGCTCGCAGAATAATACCAGCTAGTCATGAAAAAAATTGTCGTTCTTGGCGCCGGCATCGCCGGCCATACAGCTTCACTGCTTCTGAAACACAAACTCGGCAGTAAACACAAGGTAATCGTTGTGAGCCCGCACGACCGGTACCAGTGGATCCCCTCAAACATCTGGGTGGGAATCGGCCGGTAAAACCGAAAAAACACAATATTAAAATTTATATCATGAGCGAATTCGATCAAAAAGCCCGGGACTGGGATAAGAACAGGATGCACCTTGAACGTACGGAGGCTGTGGCCAAACTGCTGCAGGAAATAATTCCGCTCCGGCCGGATATGAGAGCCATGGAGTTTGGCGCAGGAACGGGTTTGCTGAGTTTTTCCCTCAAGGAGCATTTCAAGGAAATCACCCTGATGGACAGTTCCCGGGAAATGCTGAATATGGCCGGGCAAAAGATGGAACCATCGGACCGTTCGAAATTTAAAACCCTGTTTCTGAATCTCGAAAAAGAGGAATACACCGGTGAGCCATTTGATATTATCTACACCCAGATGGTGCTTCATCATATCCTGGACACCAGGGCCATCCTGAATAAATTTTATAACATGTTAGCAGCCGGTGGTGTACTTGCCATTGCTGACCTGTACACGGAAGATGGTTCGTTTCATGACGGCGCCCCGGATGTTCACCATGGGTTTGACCCCGGTACTTTAAAAGAAATCTTTCTGCAGCAAGGGTTTGGTGATTGGGAAATTTTACCCTGCTATGTCATGAAGAAGGAGTTGCCCGGGGGAACCCTGAAAGAGTACCCGGTATTTCTGTTGACGGCTGTTAAAATAAGTGATTGAGCATTGTTGAGAGATTGCCGTTGTCGATTATTTTTTCACCAATTTAATCACTTTGCTGGAAGAGCCGTTAACCAGCTGAATTACATACAAGCCGGCTGGATAACCCCCGAGGTTCAGATGAATTGTTTGACCTGTCAGGTTCGGTAATTCCTGGATCTTATTTCCCCGGCTATCGAGTATCTTAGCATGGTACCCGTCAAAAGAACCCTTTGAAATATATAGGTTTGTGATTCCTGATGTTGGGTTAGGCCCGACATAAATCTTTGATGCTAAGGTCTCACCCCGGGTTTCATCACCCGTGCCATTTCCGGGGGTGTCGGTTGGTGGTGAACAATTCAGGGGCAGAATGGCCACTTTAACATGACTGCCGGATTTGATTGTGGTGCCGGGTTTCATAAACAGCCTGTTCTCTGCTTTGAAAAAGACCTCAGCGCCCGACTGAATGGTAAACGGTCCCGGTGGCAGAAGAGCATTGACATTGGTTCCGGTATAAATCGTATCTCCTGCGTAATAAGCACTGTCTGCCTGCGTGATATTCTGCAGATACAAAGGGCCGGCAACCGGCAAGGGTTCCACTTCAATGATTTGATAAGCAGTATCTGAACAACCCTGAAGCCATGGAAGATGATATCCCACTTCGAAGAATCCTGACCCGGCGGCTGAAACATTGAAACTCTGCCCGTTAACATAATTTCCTGTATAGGCACCTCCGTAAGGATAACCTTCGTGCAGGAAATAGCTTCCGGTATTGCTGCATACCACCGGGAATGGGGTCATGGAAACCGGGGTAGTTGTATAGATTGTTACTGCGGTGGTGTCTTCGATAAAAAAACCAAGCCCGTCTGCGAGGAACACCCAATACAGCCCGTTTGCGTTTACGATCAGCGAATCGTTGTGGCTGCTGTTGTTCCAGTTGTAGTAGAACATCCCCGGGGTTGCTGCCAATACCAGTGAATCACAGCCTGTAACATTGGGTTGCAACCCTGAAACAAGATCAGGATAAGCATAGAGGGTGTCGTAATGGATAAAAGTACAGGACGCACAATCTGTAATGGTCATCGAGGTGATGTACATTCCCGGATCTGTGTACTCATGCAGAAATTGAAGTGTGTCGGTAATGATGGTCCCGTCGCCGAGATCGAATGAAAATGTGCTGCACGGCATCTCGTCGTTTACCCCGCCTTTAAACAGAAAGGTATTTCTGTTACCCGTTCCGTAACCAAATGCGGGTTGCGTGGAAAAGTATCCTTTTGTTTTATTGCAGGGAGGAACGGTGGAAACGACAATGTCTTCAGCATAGGACCAGGTACAGGCAGGGGAGAGGCTGTCGTACACCACCAGCTCTATCAGGTAATTGCCGTTTTCGGGAAACACCCATCGCAACGAATCACTTAAATAGCCCTCTCTGTTTAAAATGTTCTTAACGGGAATGGAGTCGATTTTCCAGACAATCTGGTAGTTCCCGGGTCCGGTTATGGCAGATATGAACAATCCTGAATCTGAAGAGAACGTTTGACTCATTTGGATAATTGGAGGTTGCTGTATTTGAATCGTTTCAACATGCGTGACAGAACAACCGGTGATACTGGTGTCAGTTGCAGTACAACTGACAATATACTGACCCGGTCCGGGAAACTGATGACTGATCGCCGAGGATAAGGTATCCAGGATGATGCCATCTCCGAAATTCCAGGTCATCCTGCAATTTTCAAGGGCATTATCAGTATTTATAAAATTGAAGGTATTGCATGCACCGGTACCCTGTGCTGGTTCATAAGTGAAGTCTGCATTTGCCAGGCAAGGCGGCTGCTGGACAGTCAGAATCAGCGTGTCTCTTTTCACGCAACCTCCTTCGTGTATGGCCTGACATATTACATTGTAATTCCCGGGATTAAAGTAGGATCCGGTTACCCGATCAATCCGGCCTGATGTTTGAACAGGTGTCCAGAAGTAAAACTGATACCCGTCAGTGGCGATCAGATCAATCATTCCGGTTGTAATAAGCGTTGTGTCAGAGCCGATCGAAAAGTTAAGGCTGTCACAATCAATGATTGAAAATGGAGCACTGAAATCAAACACATCCGGCATTGTTTTGCATTGCACCCTGATGGTGTAGTTGTCGCCTTGTGGCAGATCGGCAAATAAGATGTTTATCGGCCAGAGATAATATCCTCCCAGGCGGCCGTTATGGATCTGCCTGATGGAATCTCCATTTCGGTAGAGGTCAATCCGAAAAAGTTCTCCATTGGTGAAATTGTTATTCCACTGGATGGCATAAGATGAATCTTTTGCCAGTATATTCCCTGCTTCCGGGTTGACCACATCCGTAAAATAGGGGAAATAGATATGAAAATGGCTTGATTGAGCAGTAAGTGCCGGTGAACCCACCCTGGAAATTTTAATCTTATACCATATCTCCGTGGGGAAATCGGTTGGTATGGTCCAGCTGTACGAGCCATCACTTTCGGTTGAGCTGACAATTGTACGGTATAAGGTGTCGCCGGTAAGCGCAGTGTCAGCATGCATCAGCTCGATCTTAACCGGTTCAGATATGTTGTCTGTCCAGGTAATCGTGGTTGTCTTCCCCATCCGGAATCCTGCAGTGGTGGTGTAATTTATAAAATCGGCATTCCGGATTATGAATTTTTCGCTGAAGTCATAGGTTGTCCCGGAAGAGACTTTAATCTGGTAATCCTTCCCGGAAACCAGATTGGTTGGAACTGTCCATAAGTGGCTGTTAACATTATAATACGAGCCGATTGTCTGCACAAAAACACTATTCTTATATAGTTGGAGCAGGAAATTCCCGGTCATGTTGTCGTCCCAGGTGATATAATGCTGGGTTCCCATTTTCCATGCAGAGTCGGCAGTGGGCGAAATAACTGTGATAAAATTACCGATTGTACTATAAATCTCAAAAGGGTCGGAAAGATCGGAAATAGAGGTACTTGAAGTGCTCTCAATCAGTATGTTGTAGTTTGTGGCAGGGACCTGGTTTACAGGGATTGTCCAGGAAAATGACCCGTCACTTGGTGTCGAGGCGGCCAGGGTGTCTTGTATTCCTATGGATGGTTTTCTGAGTATGATCCTCACATTGCCGCTGAGGTTGTCGTTCCAGGTGATCGTGTGTGCAGTACCCGCCTGCCACTGGGAAGCTGTGGTTGGTGAAGTGACGAGAATATAGGATCCTTGCGTAATTTCAAAATCAACTGAAGCATCCTGCACCAGCGTTCCATACTCCAGCGATCTGATAAGGATGTAATATTGGTTGCCTGGGATCAGTGTTTGAGGGATATACCAGCTGTATATTCCATCACTTTCCGTGCTGGGTGAGATTACCTGGTTCATGAGGCTGTTGGTGCGGTTGTACAACAGGATCTCCACAAACCCGGGGAGATTGTCCGACCAGGTGATGGTTTGGGTGGTTGCAGTTGGCCAGTGGGTGGTCGAGTTGGGTGTGCTGACCATAATTACAGGTGCATCAGTTAATTCAAATGCATCTGAAATGCCTTCTGCTTGCGGATAAGCGACGCTCGACACCTTAACTTTGTACAGATGAAATGAGTTGAGTGAAGCAGAAGGGGTCCATGAATATCCTGAGGTTGTCCAGGTTACATTATTAGCGATAATAGTCGTGGTATTGGGCGTTGTGGAAAGGTCGATCAACTTTATGTCAAACAGGGTGCCGGCGTTGGTTGTCCACTTTATTTTGTGTAACATGCCTTTCTGCCATTGTGACCAACCATCCGGAGCTGTGACATTTACATACCTGTGCACTGATATGATGAAGAAACTGCTGTAAACGGAAACGGTTTCATCCCCGGTTTTTGTAATTCTGATTTTATAATCCAGTGCGGCGCTGAGGTCGTCGGGAACAACCCAGTCGAAGGATCCGTCACTGGGTGTATTGAGCGCGATGGAGCGGATGAACGACGCTCCCTTGTAAAGTTTAATGTCCACATTTTCAGATATGTTATCCTGCCATCTGATCAGATGACTGGTGGTCATTTCCCAATTGACGGCGTTGGTCGGTGCGATCATACTGATCTTTGCCTTGATGGTAAAACAACTGACCCCTGTATTGACCTGTGGATTGCCAACCCCTTCAATTGTCAGTGCATAAAAGTTGCCCGGTTCAAAATCAACCGGAATCGGCCAGTCATAAACCCCGTCATTAGGTGTCGATGCGGCAATCACCAGGGTGTCAGTATTTCCATAATTGTATAGTTGAAAAATTTTTATTTTCACATTCCCCGGGTAGTTGCTGGACCATCGTATGTCCATGACATCTCCGGGAACATACTGAATATTTGCGATAGGCTGGGTAATGCTGAGGGTCGCCGGTGGTGTAATTGTAAAATGTTCGCTATAAATCCTTTCATAGGGAAAATCTGTTCTTTCCAGTTCAAGGTAGAATTTTCCCTGGAGATTGGATGGTACCATCCAGTTGAAACTTGTTCCCTGATAATTGGTGAATACTGAATCCGACATGCCTGTCCCATAACTGGATATTCTCATATACCTCATTCGATAGGTGCCGCTTGAGTTTGGATTGATATTCCACTCAATCAGGTTTGACATATTGGATTGAAAGACCGTCGATGCCACGGGGGTCGCAAATTGAATATGTTCTCCCTGTGAAATCTTGATGGGCACTGATCCAGAATGGTATTTGTATTTGCCATACGCAACAACACGGATATATTCGTATAGGGTGTCGTTGTCGTGGGACCTCAGCATAAATGTAAATGTATTCAGTCCGGGGTTGTTAGGTATGCCACGAATGGTATCTGTATAGCATCCGTCTTCCCAATTATACGGCTGCCCTTTCAGACCTAAGACAGAAATAATGATCATGGCGCTGTCCATTTCACCTGCCTTGGCAATGCTGGTCCAATTGACCGTAAGTCCTGTTTTGGATGGGTGAACAGAATTGCTCAAAGGACTGGTTAGGGTCACTTTTCCGGGGAGCGCCAATTCGTGGATATACCCCTGCTCATAATTATATGGTCCGTTACTGCCGGGAGGATCACAACTCCAGATCGAGAACCACATGTCATCATAAAGTCCTTCCCAGCCCCAGTTAATGTGAAATGCAGGGTAATGGTGATTGTTATTTTCGGCGTTTTTCCAGCCATCCATGACGAAGATATGCCAGTCAAAGATATTCCATTCCTGCCTGCCCTGAAAAATAACCGGGAAACCACCACGCAATTCATCGATTATTTTATCCTCAGCGGCGGACACATCCCACTTTTCATCGAGTTCGTCATACCTGGCTGTCGGATAATCGAAACTATATCGCATGGCGTTGTCTATATAAGAAGGTACAGTAGCACTCCCGAGACAAGAATAGATTGTTCCGGCATGTTCGCCGCAATCCCTGATCAGGTTGGCCACATCATTATTTGTTGCATAAACAATATCGGGCATGTTTGACCAGTTGTATTTCTCCGGATATTGATGGTACTGCATTACCTGCGCCATCGCAACGGGGCCGCATCCTGCATAGGCATGCCCATTGTCAC
>CAIYJU010000036.1 GCA_903926565.1 uncultured Bacteroidales bacterium | reverse complement strand
GGCTGCAGCCGCAGTAAAAGGCTACAAAATCATAACGGTCTTCCCCGATAAGGATGGATTCCCAGACATTGAACAGTTAAAACGCGTGGTCTCGAACCGAACAGCCGGATTATTCATTACCAACCCGGAAGACATTGGCATATTCAATCCGCGGATTGATGAGTTTACCAAAATTGTTCGCGAAGCCGGAGGAATTTGCGGTTACGATCAGGCCAACGCCAACGGTATTTTAGGAATTACGCGTGCCCGAGAAGCTGGTTTCGACATGTGTTTCTTCAACCTGCATAAAACGTTTGCGACGCCTCATGGCTGCGGAGGACCTGCCGGTGCCGCACTGGGTGTGACCGACCAACTGAAACCGTATCTGCCTGTACCAACGGTTGCATTCGACGGAAAGAATTACAGCCTCGATTGGGGTAACGAATACAGCATCGGTAAATCGCGTGTTTTCTTTGGCGCGTTTCCGGTTATCCTTCGGGCCTATGCCTGGATCAGGAGCCTTGGAGCCGAAGGGCTTGAAGAAGTTGCCCGCATCGCGGTACTGAACAACAACTACATGCTGGCCAACATTATTGAAATCGATGGAGCTACGTCTCCTTACCCTGGCGGAAAACGAAGAATTGAGCAAGTGCGTTATTCCTGGGATAAATTATATCAGGAAACAGGGGTTGGAACACACGATATCTCTCTCCGGATGTGCGATTTTGGATTTCACCTCTGGTCGAGCCACCACCCGTTTATTGTTCCTGAACCATTCACCATCGAGCCAACCGAATCGTATTCGAAAGCCGAATTGGATGAATTTCTCGACGGGTTGAGACACATCGCGGAAGAAGCCCGTTTAGACCCGGAAACGGTGAAGTCGGCTCCACATCGCTCGGTGGTTCGTAAAATGGACGAAAGCTGCATGGACGACCCCAAACGCTGGGCCATTACCTGGCGTGCCTACCTGAAAAAGCACAAAGGAAGATAAGATGGTATTCATTTTCAGGCTTTAAAGAATTGATCTGCGCATTAAAAATAGCACCATGAAGAAGTTGAAGTGTTTTGGAAGGAAGTGTCTTCTCCTTCCTTTAATTATGATTTTGTGTTTCAGCCAGGTTCGGGCACAAAAGAAAAGTCTCAAGAATTCGTCGGATGAACAAAGTCCAACAGAATTTTTTCCGAAAAAGGACCTGATGAGTATTGGTGCCTATTATTATCCGGAGCAGTGGCCCCGTTCGCAATGGAAGCGCGATCTGAATAACATGGGAAAACTGGGTTTCGAGTTCACCCATTTTGCCGACTTTGCCTGGACCTTTCTGGAACCTGAAGAAGGCAAATTTGAATTTGGTTGGCTTGATGAAGCAATTGATCTGGCTGCA
This sequence comes from uncultured Bacteroidales bacterium, assembly GCA_903926565.1. Taxonomy (GTDB): domain Bacteria; phylum Bacteroidota; class Bacteroidia; order Bacteroidales; family FEN-979; genus CAIVAT01. Next base: position 1,911 of record CAIYJU010000036.1, on the reverse strand, counting down.
AAAGCCGGAATGAAGGTAATTATGTGCACACCTTCGCTTTGCCCACCTGCCTGGATGGGTGAAAAATATCCTGAAATCTACCTGGTTGGTCCTAACGGACAGCACAAAGAACACGGTGTAAGGGCCAATGCTTCACTGGCAAATATCAGGTACCAGGCTTTGGTTGATCGGATTGTTCTCGCAATGGCTGAACATTACGGTAAAGATGCGCGAATAATGGGCTGGCAAGTCGACAATGAACCGCTGGCAACTCCCGATTACAGCACATCCTCGCGAAAAGCATTTCAGGAATGGCTGAAAAAAAAATATGGTACCATCGGCCAATTGAACGAATCATGGGTTGGAAGTTTCTGGAGTACCCAATACGACAATTTTGAGCAGGTATTAATTCCTAACGAGGCGATGAACGGCGAAGATAAGCTCAGTCCACATGCCTTGCTTGATTTTCAGCGGTACACCGCGAGTGTTACTGCCGGTTTTCTAAATCATCAATCAGACCTGCTTCGAAAATACATCCTTCCCAGCCAATGGATTACGACCAATTACACCAATGTCTGCACATCGGCAGACCCACGTTTATCAGACCATCTCGATTTTCCGACTTATACCCTTTACCCGGTGAGTGGGCGAAATGAGCTTGGAGGTGTGAATTTCAGAACCGGGAGCCCTTATCGTTTGTACGAGGCAAACGACTATTATCGTCCAATCAAAGGAACTACAGGCATAATGGAACTACAGCCCGGGCAGGTGAACTGGGCATCCATTAATCCGCAACTTTTACCTGGAACAGTGCACATGTGGCTCATGCAGGCTTTTGGCGGTGGTTGTTCTTTTGTTTGCACCTACCGTTACCGCCATCTTCTCGGAACCAGTGAAATGTATCATGAAGGGATTGTGGGGACGGACGGCGTTAACTTGTCGCAAGGCGGAAAGGAATTTGTACAGGGAATTCAGGATCTGAAAATACTGCGTGCAAACTTCGATGCCAATGCCATTCGACCAGAGAAATTAGCCAAACGTAAAACAGCGATCCTTTGGAGCCATGATGTAATGTGGGATCTTGATCTGCAAAGGCAAACCACCTCATGGAATACCTGGAGAAACCGGAATAATTTCACTTCAGCAGTAAAATCGACGGGAGCACCCATGGATTTCATTTCTGAAACTGACGACTTTTCGAACTATTCAATTCTGATTGCCCCGGCGTACCAACTGATTGACGAAAAGCTTGTAAAAAAATGGACGGAATATGTTGAAAATGGCGGTCATCTTATTTTGTCATGCCGTAGCGGAGTGAAAGACAAAAACGGACATTTCTTTGAAGGAAGCTGGGCTGCACCAATTACTTCGCTTCTGGGAGCCAAAGTCGATTTCTTCGATATGCTGCTACCTGATGATTCAGGAAAAATAACAACAAAAGATAACAATTATTCCTGGAATTGCTGGAGCGATATCCTTTCTCCTGAACCCGAAACAAAGGTATTAGCTTCCTTTGCCGACCAGTATTATGCCGGGAAAGCAGCTGCTACCACACGAAAGTTAGGCAAGGGAACCGTGACCTATGTAGGCGCTTACTCTACTGATGGCCGGTTTGAACGCGAAATGGTTCGTCAGGTTTACAGGAATGCCGGTATCGAAATTGAAGATCTGCCTAAAGGAGTTTATATCGAATGGCGTGATGGGTTTTGGGTTGCAGTGAATTACACCGGACAAGCATTCAAATTCCGGATTCCTGAAAACAGCCGGATTTTAATAGGCGAAAACCCTTTACAACCTGCAGGAGCGCTGGTTTGGAAAGAAAACAAGTAATCAAAAAAAACGAAATACGACATTGTTTCGTTCTTTGTACTTATAATATCTCGTCTAAACTTAAAATTCAGAATAACTGATATTAAAGAAACAGCCCGTAGC
>CAIYJU010000035.1 GCA_903926565.1 uncultured Bacteroidales bacterium | reverse complement strand
TGGCCCTCGTTCTTTCATACAGCCGTGCTGCATGGCTCAGCCTTGCCTTCGCTGTCGGAGTGCTCTTTATCGTACTTTTCAGGATCAAATTCAAATGGATCCTTTTTGTTTCGGCCATTTTTGGCATTCTTTTTTATCTGTTTTCATTTCAGATACTTGACCGACTTGAGAAAAACAGGCAGGGACCTTCAGCCAATTTCGTTGAGCACCTCCGCTCCATTTCAAATATTTCTACGGATAATTCCAACCTTGAACGCATCAACCGATGGCAATCTGCATTAAGAATGTTTGAAGACAGACCGGTGTTTGGTTATGGTCCCGGAACATACCAGTTTGAATATGCACCTTTCCAGCGGGCCAAAGAGAAAACACTGATCAGTACGAATGCAGGCGACAAAGGAAACGCCCATAGTGAGTATATTGGCCCACTTGCCGAGCAGGGATTGCCCGGGATGATACTGGTGTTTGTTTTGATAGGAACATTTATTGTGGCGGCCATGCGTGTTTACCGGAATTCCACCGATCCGGAAGTTAAAATGCTCAGCCTCTCAATTATGCTGGCATTGCTGACCTACTTTATGCACGGAACCATGAATAATTTCCTGGATACAGATAAAGCATCCGTTCCGGTTTGGGGATTTATGGCAGCCATTGTCGCGCTGGAGATTTATTCGGGAGAACGTAAGGATACTGACGTTAAAGATCAGGTGTAATCCCTCTTGCTTCAGAGGTGTATTTTACCGGGAAACTATTTCAGTTTACTGAGAATATCAGGCAGCATTTTAAGGGAAGCAACTTCACGCCATTTTTTCCGGGCTTCTATAGCCGGGATACCCCAATAGGTTTTTCCTCCTTCCAGTGATTTTTCCGTACCTGAACCGGCCAGGATAACAGCCCCTTTGCCGATGACAAGGTCTTTATTGACCAACACACTTGCCCATAGAATTACGTCATCTTCGATCCTGGTTACGCCGGCAATCGCACAAAATGCACCAATCAGGCAATTTCTGCCAATATAGGTGTCGTGACCAACCTGAACATGGTTGTCAAATTTAGTCCCACGCGAGATGATGGTATCGCCGGAAACACCCTTGTCAATGGTGGTGTTGGCACCAATCTCAACATGATCTTCAAGGACTGCCCTGCCGCAGGATTCAAGTTTTTTGTAGCCATCAGCCCGTTTCTGGTAATAATATGCATCGGCACCGATCACAGCTCCGGAATGGATGATCACATGGCTTCCGATCACCGAATGGTCATAGATACTGGCATTGGCATGTATAATACAGTTCTCGCCGATCGTAACATGGTTCCCCACAAAGGCCCCTGGCTGAATTACAGTTCCACTCCCGATCTTAGCACTTGGACTGACTGAAGATACGGCCTTTTCAAACGGCCGGAAATGCATGGCAAGTGATACATAGTCATCGAAAGGCTTTTCACTGATAAGCAGTGTTTTCCCCGGCGGACACTCCACCTCTTTGTTGATAATGATGGTGGTGGCATTTGAACCCAATGCCTTTGAATAGTATTTTGGATGATCAACAAATGTGAGGTCACCGGCTTCAACCATGTGGATCTCATTCATCCCTGTTACCTGGAAATCAGGATCACCAATGGGTTTTGCCTTCAGAATTGCGGCAATCTCAGACAACTTTAGTGCAGAAGGAAATTTCATTTCTAATAATTTAGTTCACAAAACACCGCCCAAATGCAACAGAATTCAATATTCAATATTCGATATTCAATATTCGATATTCGATATTCTATACCTTCACCCGCTCAGAATAATCCCCGGTGCGTGTATCAACTTTTATGGTTTCACCTTCACCGATGAAGAGGGGCACTTTAACAATGGCTCCTGTTTCAACAGTGCTGTCTTTGAGGGTGTTGGTGGCTGTGTTGCCCCTCATCCCGGGTTCTGTATAGGTTATCTTCAGAATCACAAACGGAGGAAGTTCACATGTGAGGGCTGTTTCAGTATCTGCATGAAACAGTATTTCAACCTCCTGGCCTTCTTTTAAAAACTGGGGGGCATTGATGAGGGTGTCAGGAATATATATTTGTTCAAAAGTCTCCGTATGCATGAAATGATAGTCAGAATTCTCTTTGAAGAGATATTGGTATTTTCTGCGCTCCACCCGGGCAATTTCTATTTTGGCTCCTGAATCGAATGTATTGGCAATTACCCGCCCGTGTTTCAGGCTTTTTAATTTTGTCCGAATGAATGCAGGTCCTTTACCAGGTTTTACATGCTGAAATTCGACGATGCTGTATAAGTCATTGTTGAATTCAATGACAAGACCATTTCTGATATCCGCTGTTGTAGCCATAAAAATATTTTGATTATTGATTTTAAAAGGGGCTGCAAAAATAGTTAAAAATCTTGGATTAAATGTCTTATTTTTGCGGCTGCATTGAAAAAATGGTTCATACCTGCTGATGAAACAACTTCTTAAACGACTCTTTTCTTTACTGCATATTGCGTTTACCCGCAACCAGAAATACGATGCCTATTCCCTGAAAATAATTGAGCGCTGCCTCAAACCGGATTCCAATTGTATCGATATTGGTTGTCATAAGGGTGAAATCCTTGATCAGATGATAAAAGGTGCTCCAATGGGGGTTAAATTCGGCTTTGAACCGATTCCGGAACTATTCCGGGAGCTTACTTCTAAGTACGCTGCATTTCCGAATGTGAACATTTATCCCACTGCGCTCTATGACCGTACCGGAACCACTACATTTCAGCATGTTATCAATGCACCGGCATACAGTGGCATCAAGAAACGCAAATACGACGGCAAGCATGTCGATATCAATCAGATTACTGTTGAAACAGGTTTGCTTGACAATTTTATCCCGGGCGACATGAAAATCGATCTGGTTAAAATCGATGTGGAAGGGGCAGAATTCAAGGTCATGAAAGGTGGCATCGGCACCATCAGGCGCTGTAAACCGGTGATTATCTTTGAATTTGGCCTTGGTGCGGCCGATTTTTATAATTCCAATCCCGGTGAACTATTTACATTCCTTAACCGGGAGTGCGGAATGAACATATCAACACTCAAGGGCTACCTTGACAAGACACAGTCACTCACAGAATCCCAGTTCTGCGGCATGTTTGAACAAGGAAGTGAGTATTATTTTGTCGGGCATCCATAGGGTTTAACCCTTAACCAACAATTAGTTCTCTCCCTGCTTAAAATCCTCAATCTGTAATGTGCTGGTTGTAAAAGCCGACTCGGTTTGATGGAGATTTGAGCAAACAATGACGGTTCTGTTTCCTGCGAATTTGTCGATCAGCCTGAGATACCATTCGATGCCTGCTTTATCCAGGTTCATGGTGGGCTCATCGAGCAGGAGCAGGGGGACATCACTGAGGATCGCCACCACCAGTTTTACACGTTGTTTCATGCCAGAAGAAAACTGACGGATTTGCTTATGCTTCATAGATGGAAATTCAAGCAGATCTGTGACAGATGACATGTTGTGGCCCCGGAGGTGCCTCTTAAATGAAAAGTGGAATTCAAGCATCTCCTGCAGGGTGAAATCTTCAATAAGTTCAAGATATGGGGCAACCATCGTCAGGTGCCTGAATATCTCATCCCCCGGGATATCCTTCCCGCCCTGGGTATAGGTTACTTTTCCCTGGGTAGGATGCAGGTTGCCGGCAACAACCTGCAAAAGGGTGGATTTTCCGGAACCATTGCGTCCGAGAATGGCCGACGCAGTATTTTCTTCAAAGACAGAAGATACATTACGGAAAATCCATTCCGTGTTGAACCTCTTCCCGATCTGATCAAGTTGAATTTTCATCATGCAGGTTTGCCGGCGATTCCCGGCGAAACGATCTCAGTTTAGGACCTATTTTTCCCTCATCCGGGAATAACCTTTCATTATCCCCCGACTTGAATTGGCAATAAAGGAGAGGATTTCATCACGCTCAGGTGTGGCCTCCACTTTGGCCTCGATAATTTCCACTGCCTGTGAAACATTATACCCTTTGATGAAGATGATGCGGTAGATTTCCTGGATTTTGTTGATCACCTCCGAACTAAATCCCCTTCTGCGCAAGCCGATTGAATTGACACCCACATACGAAAGCGGATCCCTTGCTGCCTTGGTATAGGGTGGAACATCCTTTCCCACACCAGACCCTCCTGCAATGATTGAATGAGTGCCGATATGGCAGAACTGGTGTACTGGTACCATGCCTCCGATGATTGCCCAGTCGTCAACAGTAACGTGGCCGGCAAGCATGGCTGCATTCGCCAGAATAACGTTGTTACCGATAACACAATCATGTGCAACATGAACATAAGCCATCAGCAAGGTGTTGTCACCAACAACTGTTTCATAGCTTGCCTTGGTGCCACGGTTGATCGTGGCAAATTCACGGATTGTGACGTTGTTGCCTATCTTTACAATGGTTTCCTCACCGGCGAATTTCAGGTCCTGCGGAATAGCTGAAATGACCGCCCCCGGAAATATCTTGCAATTTTTTCCAATCCGGGCGCCCTCCATGATGGTCACATTTGAACCGATCCAGGTACCCTCCTCGATGATTACGTTTTTATCGATGGAAACAAAAGGTTCTATAACCACATTGGCAGCAACTTTTGCCTGGGGATTTACGTAAGCTAATGGTTGATTCATAGTCTGTTTTATTTACGTTGGAGCTGTGCCATCATCTCTGCTTCCATCACGACCTTGTTGCCCACATACGCAACACCTTTCATGCTGATTAACCCGCGCCGCATCTGGCCGTTGAATTGACAGAAGAATACAAGAGTGTCGCCCGGGACTACTTTATGGCGGAATTTCACATGGTCTATTTTAACGAACAGCGTCAGATAATTCTGTGGATCTTCAAGGGTGCTCAGGGCGAGGATCCCACCGTTCTGAGCCAGCGCTTCAATTAGCAAAACCCCGGGCATCACCGGTTCTTCAGGGAAATGTCCTACGAAAAATGCTTCATTGATGGTGACATTTTTCACACCGACAACATAATCGGTACCCATCTCGATGATCTTGTCGATAAAGAGGAAGGGCGGCCTGTGTGGCAGGAGATTCTTGATCTGGTTGATGTTGTATAAAGGGGGCTTGTTCGGGTCGAAAGTGGGAACATTCTCCGTATGGCGCTCCTTTTTTAACTGCTTTTTAATAAGTTTGGCAAACTGAACATTGGAATAATGCCCCGGCCGTGTGGCAATAATGTGCCCTTTGATCGGCATTCCGACCAGGGCAAGGTCGCCCACGATATCTAATAATTTGTGTCTGGCAGGCTCATTGGGGTATCGCAATTCAAGGTTGTTGAGGATGCCTTCTTTCAATACCTCAACTTTGGGTTTGTTAAAGAGGTGAGCAAGATGATCAAGTTCTGTTCTTGACATTTCACGGTCAACAAATACAATGGCATTGCTAAGGTCGCCCCCTTTGATCAGGTTGTTGTTCAGAAGGTATTCAAGTTCATGCAGAAATACAAACGTACGGCACGATGCAAAGTCCTGTTCAAACTGGCTGAGATCGGTAAGGGTGGCGTTTTGGGACTGAAGCACTTTCGATTCATAATCGATCATGACTGAAACTCTGAACTCATTTGCGGGAATGGCAATCATCTCTACCTTTTTTTCAGCGTTCAGGTAGGTGATGTTGGAAGTGATCTCGAAATACTGTCGCAAGGCTTTTTGTTCGACAATTCCGACTGAATTGATCGCTTCTACATAATATCGTGAACTGCCATCAAGAATTGGGGTCTCAGACTGGTTTAGCTCAATGATGGCGTTGTCAATTCTGAGTCCTGCCAGGGCTGCAAGTACATGTTCAACGGTATCGATGCGCACCCCGTCCTGTTCAATGCTTGTGCCGCGGGAAGTGTCAACAACATGCTCAACATCAGCATCAACAAGCGTTTCTGATGTGAGGTCAACCCTGCGAAACTTGTACCCGTAATTTTCCGGTGCAGGCTTGATGGTCAGTACCACTTCATTACCTGTATGCAAACCAACCCCGGTAATGCTCACCGGCGCCTTTATCGTTCTCTGTTTTTCACTCATCTGATTTCTTCAGTTTTTTTTCAATGGAATAAACCTTCCTGACGATCTCATCGAAATTGCGCCAGTGGATAAAATTACGCCTGGCCTTGTTGATTTCAATGGCCGGAGCGCCAAGCATGATGGCTCCTTCCTGTAATATACTTGCTTCGATACCCGAACCTGCCCCGATCTTGACATCATCGGCGATGGTGATGTGACCGACAATGCCAACCTGCCCGCCGATCATACAGTTTCTGCCGATTTTAGTTGATCCGCTGATCCCTGTCTGGGCCGCAATAACTGTGTTTTCACCTATTTCCGCGTTGTGTCCGACCTGGATCAGGTTGTCAAGTTTCACCCCTCTCCTGATAATGGTCGAACCCAGGGTGGCACGGTCAATGGTTGTGTTGGAGCCAATCTCAACCTGGTCTTCCAGAATTACATTCCCAAGCTGAGGTATCTTCTGATAGTTGTTGCCCGCGACCGGAGCAAACCCGAATCCATCAGAACCGATTACTACTCCGGAATGCAGGGTGCAGGAAGCCCCGATTAAACAATCATGATAAACTTTTACACCCGGGTACAAAATTGAATTGTCGCCAATATGTACATTGTTGCCAATGAAAACCTGGGCATGAATTATTACGTTTTTACCGATTACGGTGTTTTTCCTGATAACCACAAACTCACCAACCGACACATTCGCACCAAGTTCAGCAGATGTGTCAACAACTGCATGTTCTGATATTCCGGTGTTTCCGGCCTTTGACTGGTCAAACATTTCAAGCAGTGTGGCAAAAGAGGAATAAGCATCCGCAACACGAATGAGCGTTCCACGTACCTCCTGCAATGCCACAAAATCGTGATTGACTACGACCACCGAGGCCAGGGTTGTATATATGTAAGGCGTGTACTTAGGGTTTGCCAGAAATGTGAGTGTACCTGGTTTACCTTCATCAATTTTTGACAGGTTAAAAACCTTCTCTTCAGGGTTCCCTTCAACGGTACCGTTCAAAAAACCGGCAATCTGGGCAGCTGTGAATTCCATTAATATTTGTTGGTGGTACTTTTATGATCAAAAGTGGTGCAATTTACCAAAAATTTCAATATCCGGACAAGAAAACTTATTAACAGGCAGTAAATCAGTATCTTAGGTTGTCTGGTGGGTTTTTGTGGTTTTTAATTCGCCATTTCACTCATTTATCTCATCGAATCTCCTTCGGATAACAAAGCACATATTTACTTAACGTGGTTGGCATCACCACATTGTTCAGCTGTTCAGAGGCTTTGGAAATGTCAAGCAACTCGTTTGACTTTCCTTTGATCATGATTCGTTCATGCCGGGGATTATATGCCTTGTTCTCAACTTTATCGCAGGTGAAGTAATAATCGACTTCATCCGGAGCAAGGTTATATGTTTCTGAGGTTTTCTTTCTCAATAGGTCTACATATCCTGTTTCGAAGGGCATTGTTTGCATCTCAACCCTGAACAGGTGCCGGTTTACAAGTTTTTTGCACAGGTCGGATAAAATCCTGTCAGGATGGTTTATCCAAACCTTGATTGATGTAAATATATCAAAATCATCAAGCTGTGAAAATAAGTCAAGCCATTTGCTGCCGGATTCAAAATCACTTCTTGTTGGATTATTCAGAAGAAATGCGTCAAAAGCAGGCGTGGCAAAAAGAATTTCCCCTTTTTCTCTCAGGAATTTTGCCCGTTTCAGCAGATTTACAAGCAACTGGTCGGCAGCAATCACCGTTTTATGGAGGTAAACCTGCCAGTACATCAGCCGGCGTGAAATCAGGAACTTTTCTATTGAGTAGATGCCTTTACCTTCAACAACCAGTTCGTCATCACAAACAGTAAGCATCTTGATGATCCGGTCGTAGCTGATCACACCTTCTGCCACTCCCGTGAAAAAACTATCTCTCGCGAGGTAATCAAGCCTGTCCATGTCAAGCTGGCTTGATACAAGTTGGTGCAGGAATTTCTTTGGGTATGTATCGTTAAAAATTGAATATGCCAGGTCCAGCCGACCCTCAAACTGTCTGTTCAGTTCGGCAATAAAGAGTTTTGAGAGATCTTCATGGTGCAGATCCCTTACAATTGCGAGTTCGAGGGTGTGCGAATAGGGCCCGTGCCCGATATCGTGCAAAAGAATGGCCAGGTTCGCGCCCCCGGCTTCTTCTTCACTGATTTCGATGCCTTTTGAGCGTAAAACGCCGATAGCAAGACCCATCAGGTGCATGGCACCAAGCGCATGCTGAAAACGAGTGTGCTGCGCTGACGGGTAGGTGTAATGGGTGAGCCCGAGTTGCAGGATCCTCCGTAAACGCTGAAAGTACGGATGCTCAATTACATCAAAGATCAGGGCATCGGGAATGGTAATAAACCCGTAGACGGGATCATTGATAATTTTTTGCTTATTGGTGGTGTACAAAATCGCGTAATTTTGTTAAAGAAATATAAAAGAGCTCCAACTGCACAATAAAAACAAACTTACGACATTTATTTAAGCAAACAATAGACATGGAGAAGGATGCAATTTTATGGGTTGATGATGAGATTGACCTGCTTAAACCACATATAATATTTCTGACAGAAAAGGGATATGATGTTTCAACAATTAACAACGGCCACGATGCCATTGAAATCTTAAAAGGAAAACAGTTTGATATTGTTTTCCTGGATGAGCAGATGCCCGGTTTGTCGGGTATCGAAACCCTTATGAGAATCAAGGAGATATCTCCTTCTTTGCCGGTGGTGATGATTACCAAAAGTGAGGAGGAGAGTATCATGGAAGATGCAATCGGATCAAGTATTGCCGATTACCTGATTAAGCCGGTGAAACCCAATCAGATTCTGCTGTGCCTGAAGAAAAACCTGGAGAATAAAAAACTGGTCAGTGAGAAAACCACCCACCAGTATCAGCAGGAATTCAGAAGTATCGGGATGGAGATAAGCAACCGTTTAAACTTTGAAGAGTGGACGGATGTTTATAAAAAGCTCACCTATTGGGAGCTGAAGCTGGGTCAGTTGATGGATGATGGCATGAATCAGGTGCTTAAAATGCAGAAGGATGAAGCCAACCAGGTTTTCTGCAAGTTTGTCGAACGCAATTATGTTGAATGGATGAGCGGGAAAGGGCAGAACCGGCCCGTACAGTCCCATACACTCATCAAGGATAAGGTATTTCCTCTGATGAATGACAATAAACCGTTGTTCGTTATCCTGATTGATAACCTGCGGTTTGACCAGTGGAAGGTACTGCAACCCATTCTTGAAGATTACTTCCGTGTGGAGAAAGAGGAGATCTATTACAGCATTCTTCCTTCTGTTACCCAATACGCAAGGAATGCGCTTTTTGCAGGGCTGCTTCCGACTGAAATAGAGAAAAAATATCCAAAATACTGGGTGAATGAAGATGAGGAGGGACCGAAAAATAATTTTGAAAGTGAATTGCTTGGCGAGCTGCTCAAACGTTACGGACGTGATGTGAAGTATTCCTATTACAAGGTGCTGAACCAGACATATGGGAAAAAACTTGTCGAACTGATGCCGAACCTCATGGTGAACAAACTCAACTTTATTGTCTACAATTTTGTTGATATGCTGTCACACGCCAGAACCGAAATGGAGATGATCAGGGAACTGGCTGATGATGAAAAAGCCTACAGATCTCTCACGGTAAGCTGGTTTCAACATTCACCCCTGATCGAGATCATGAAGTACCTTGCCGAAAAGGATGTGAATGTGGTGATTACTACCGATCATGGGTCGATCCGGGTTGACAATCCGGTGAAAATTCTCGGCGATCGTAATACCAATACAAATCTCCGTTATAAAACAGGCAGGGCATTAAAGTATGAGCACAACGAGGTGTTTGAAGTACGTAACCCGGCCGATATTTTTCTGCCGAAGACATCTGTCAACTCTTCCTATGTTTTCTGCCGTAGCAACGATTTCTTCGCGTATCCCAATAACTTTAATTACTATGTGAACTATTACAAGAATACGTTTCAGCATGGTGGCATGTCAATGGAGGAGGTGATGATTCCGTTTGTGACACTTAAACCGAAATAGGCAATGCAAATAATCAGGCTGGAGTGTAAAACTGAATCTGACCTGGTTCCTGCAGCCAGGATTCTTATTGATACATACCCCAATGCCAGGGTTTTTGCATTTTATGGTAGCATGGGAGCGGGTAAAACCACCTTTATCAAAGCAATCTGTAGTTCCCTTGGGGTAACTGATATTGTCCAGAGCCCTACATTCTCAATTGTCAACGAGTATAAAACCGAATCAGGAGAATCCATCTTTCATTTCGATTTTTACAGGATCAGGAAAACCGAAGAGGTTTTTGATATTGGATATGAAGATTACCTTTTCTCAGGATCTTACTGCTTTTTAGAATGGCCGGAACTGATAGAGTCTTTGCTTCCTGGGAACACAGTCAGGGTTTCCATTTCAGGGGAAACTGAAAGATTAATAGAGTTTTGAGATTATTCTGCCATAGAAGGTGCCTTCTTACGCACTTTTTTTGTAAAGTAGAGTGAGGCCCCGATTGAAATAACAGCAAGGAAAAGAAATGCCAGCACCCTGTATCCGGTCTCAAGATTGGAGAAGTCAACAAAAAAGAGATAGAACCCTGTTGATAACACAGTGGCAATGGCCATCCAGCGGTATTTGATCAGCTTAAGCGCCAGGCTCATGATAAAATAGAATACCGCGGCAAGGGTCCATGAAAGGGTGACGTATTGTTTAGGAACTGCATGATATAGTGCAAACAGCATGGTGAAGAATAAGGTGATCATATAAGCGTTCCTGATCATCTCGGTTTTAAGGGTCAACCTCTCTTTTTTCCAGTTGATCACCCGGGCACTGACAAAAGCCGTGACCACAAAGGCGATATTCACTTTGTCGACTGAGGGGTAAAATGCAGTATATATCACCAGGATGCCAATGAATAACAGGGTATTCATGACCACAATGATTTTCGAGCGAAACCAGAGGGCCCATGAAACCACCAGCAGACTCTGCAGCGCAAGCAGCCAGATCGCATCCGGAAGTTTAGAATAACCATAAACTGCAACACTCAGTGCCATAAAACTGTAGATTGCATAAAATGCAGGGTCAAATACCCGGTTAGTCCGGTATTTTAAAAATATTGAATAGCACAGGCAAAGGAGTGAGATCAGGGTGAAAATCCAGACATAACTACCCTGGTAATATGACGCGATAACAAATAACATAACTGCGGAAAAACTCATACCATTGATTAAAATGGTGGCAGGGTAGAGGCTGTCGGGAAATTTTCCTTCCTGCCTGATCATCGGAACCAGTGAGAAAATGGTTCCATAGACAAAAAGTGAAAGAAGATTGAAAGGATGCGTTGAAAATGCGCCGATGGGATTTCCCATGATCGGATTGTTTAGCAGCCAGATTGATTGTGCAATATAAACAAATACCAGTGTGGCAAGCATCAGTCTCCACCAGCCTTGCCTGATGAACAAATACATTGAAAATGCTGCAGTTATGATGATGAGAGGCAGACTGACAAAGGTAGCGTCTGCAAAAAGTGCTGTCGCAATGCCCAGAATCAGGGCAACAACTGCCTGTAATTCTGAATTCTGGCGGATGGCAAGGTAGAGTTGTACGCAAATGACCATTAAAAGCAGAAACAATACAATGCCTTTAAAAGGGATAACAGGATGGTCAATAAAGAAAAACAATCTTAACGTAATATAATATGTGAGAAGATGTGCACTAAGGCCCATCATAAAGGAAAGATGCGAGAATGAACTCCGGAGATACCATCCGGTGAAAAACACCCCGGCTACCGCTCCATATCCGACAAGGCTGGCCATCGGGCCGTTCAGATAATTCCTTGCGAAGTTTGTCAGGAATATAATACCGAACAGTAAAACAAGGCTTCCAAACCATGCCAGGCCGTATTCAAATATGTTTGATTCAAGTTTGACCTTGTCAACGAGATCTTCGTTTGCATCTTCATCTGTTAACTGGGCGTGGTACCGGGCCGGCTGAGCCGATACCATGCCCTGAACAGCAACATTAAATTGTCCTTCAATCCTGTCAATCCTCTGTTCAAGTAAATTTAATTTTGAAAGCAATTCACTGATGCCGGCCGATTGATCCTGATTTTCCTGTGACATGTTGTACCTCCTTATTTTGCTGCCATGGTTCTCATGTAATTTACAATTGCCCAACGGGAATTAGCTTCCGGGATGGTTTTCTTGAAAGCGGGCATTTTCCCTTTTCCTTCGGAAATCTGGAAGAACATTTCACCGTCGGTTGTACCCTGGAATTTTTTGGTTGAAAAATCGCTGCAGGAAACATCAAGGGTTGCGGCTTTTGCACCATCACCCAATCCTTTTGCACCATGACATGATTTACAGTGTTTGGCATAAAGGTCTTTACCTTCGGCCGTGCTTGCTGCATTCGCAGCTACCGGATTTTTTGTTGCCTTGGCAGCAGCGGGAATGGTCCATCCCCCGGCGGTTTGCGCCTTGCTGATCGTTGTAAATGAGAGAGCCACGAGCATCCCTGCTGAAATTGCAATTAATTTAATTTGATTTGTTTTCATAAATCCTCCTTGTTTAAGTTGTTGTTAATAATAATTATGATTTGCCTAAATATCTTATTCTGAAAACGGTATAGATTACATACATATAATGAAACCATACCAGCGAGAGCAATACAATAAGGGTATAAACCATCCATAACGGGGCGTTGGTATCGCCCAGGCCGCGTTTGAGTATTTTATCCGCAGGCAAAGGTTTACCCCAGTTGATGGTTCCGCTGGCTTCAACATTTCCGTAGGTTTCATTGTCTTCAACTTTTGCCAGCAGTGTTAGATAGCCAAGCTGGTTTCCGGGAACGGAAGTAGGGAACTCCACACTGGCTGCTCCATTTACAACAGAAGCCTGCCCAACTTTCAGCAGACTGAAAGTTCTGGGAACATAAAACACAACATCGAGATTTTCAACAGGTATCCATTGGTTATCCGGACCCGACTCAAAGGCCTTAAGATTGGCCATTTTTCCGCCTTCTTTCTGAGAAAAAGACAACTCCAGCCGAAGCGGTTTCATTGAATTTCTTCCCGTTGCACTCTCATAGTTTCCCTTTCCTGCAAAGGATGCTTCGAACAAATATACTCCTTTATCTCCGCCGCTTGCAATAATTTCTTCAGGAATATCAAAAGAAGCTCTGCCCTTGTCATTTGTTGTTGAAATGTTCATGACAGTTAAGTTACCTCCCTGGGAATATTTGAAAGCGATTTCCATGTCCTCAAGTGGTAAGAATTTACCATCAACTTTGGCCTTCAATGTAGCAGCCAGCTTATTAACTGAATCGATATGGAAATATTCGAGTTTCAGCAAAGGCTGAATCTTGCTGTCATCCTGTGCCATTAGTGATGGAGTGAATGAAAGTAAAAGAAGTATCATCATTCCTGTCACCGCTGCGTCACTCTTATTATGATGTTTGATCACCTTTTTCATCTGTTTTTCAAATACGATCTTTCTCAACCTAGAATAGTCCTTTTCTTCTCCGGTCCTTACTATCGGCATAATCGGAATGAATTTTGAAAAGAGATAAAAAAGCAGGATGAAAAGTGCAATTCCCGCAAAGGTAAGCGCCCATTCAACCCATGTGGCTGAATATTTAACATATTCGGGCCGGAGATCATGAAGTGGCAACAATGGTGATTCCAGGGTAGGAATGATAATCAGGTATCTTTTTATCCAGAGTGCAAGTACTGCGATCGCGGCAGCGAAGGCGATAGAATTGATGTTCCTGAATTTGGGCACAGTGACAATGATGATGGGTAAAAGCACCCCTACAAAGACTGCAAAAACAAAAAGTGCCAGATATTCATGCGGGTTAAACAGTCTGTACAAAACCTCCATATCCCATTTGATTGAACCATACCAGCTGGTAAGATATTCACTGAATGTGAAATACCCATACAAAGCACCCAGAATGATCATGATGATGCCAAGGTAATTGAAGTGGATTTTGGTGATTTGAGCCTCAAGATGGTATATTTTCCTGAAAACCCACATAACCACAATGAGCACTCCTGTTCCGGAATAAACCGCTGCTATTACAAAGTAGGGGGCAAAGATGGTGCTGTGCCATCCCGGCCTGAGTGTCATCCCGAAGATCCATGCAAGTACCGAGTGAACGAGGATTGCAAGAGGAATGATCACAATGGATAACAAATCTGTTGAGACATTCAGGATCTCTTTTTGCTTTGTGGTGTCCTTATAACGAACAGAGAGGAACTTGTAGATGGGGTTTCTCCATCTGGCGTTTTTCACAGGATTATCCCTGAGAATGGACAAGTCCCTGATCATGGCCAGGTACAGAAAAATGATGCTTCCTGATAAATAGGTGGTGATGGCGATGACATCCCAGATAATAGGAGACTGAATACGTCCGAAAAGCAACAGGTTCGGTAAACGGTCGAGCCTCCCTATGCATAATAAAATATAGGCCGGTCCGATCATGGTTGAGATTACCGTGATCATTTCAGCCATCCTGATAATAGGAGTTCGCCAGGGGACTCTTAGCAAGTGCAGAATTCCGGAAATCAACGCACCGGCATAACTGATCCCGATAAAAAAGATGAAATTTACGATATACAGGCCCCATACCACATTGTCACGCATACCTGTAACGATATGTCCGTCAACAATCTGGATATACAGTGCATACACTCCAAATCCAATGACAGTTACAAGAACTACAATCAGGGCGATCCCCCAGTTGCTCATTTTTTCGAGCTGGGGTTTGAAGGCATAAAGATTTTGCTGTGTTTTTTCGTCTTCGTACATGTTGCGCAATTATTCAGTAATGTTGGCTTCTTTCTTGTAAAGTGTAATCTCCTCTTCGCTCAATCCTTCAAATCCCTCTTTGTAGTCGAAGGCACGGTCAACTGCCGGCAGGTAATACACACTGGGTTCTGTACCCAGCTCCTCCATAAACCGGTATGCAGCACGGGTGTCGATCAGTTCGCTGAACCTGACGGTGTCAGTACCATTTGTAACAGCATCCTCGTTTCTGTCACCATAATAAAACACCCCGTTGGGGCAGGATTTAACACAGTTTGGCAATTCACCTTTCCTTACCATATCCGGGCAGAAATCACACTTGCTCACCGTCCCCATTTTTGGAGGGGAGCTGGTTTCAGGAGAATAAGCCGCAGCATCCACCCCTTTGTCCAACTTTGGTTCCTCCCAGTTGAAAACACGGGAAGAGTATGGACAGGCAGCCATGCAGAATTTACATCCGATGCACCGGTCGTTGTCAATCAGCACAATACCATCTGTCCTTTTAAAGGTGGCGCCTACCGGGCAAACTTTCACACAAGGCGGGTTGTTGCAATGCAGGCAGGGTTTGGGAAACCAATAGGGAGACATCTCCTCTGAGTCGCGAAGCAGGTAGAACTTTATCCACTCCATGTGCGGTGGCAGATGGTGCATCTTCTGGCATCCCTGCAAACATTTTCTGGCATTCCGGCATTTTGCAAGGTCGATGACCATCACCATTTTTTTATCAGGCAATCCCTGTCTTGCTTCCAGGTTCCCGGCTGGTTGACAACATACATGTCCCTTGTCAACCTCTACGAGTTTGCCATCAGGGGTGAGTAGCTTTATTTTTTCACCGGTTTCTTTGTTCTCAGGGGCTGAGATAGCTGATAAAACACTCCCGCCACTGGCAATCAGGGCGGTAGCCCCGGCGGCGATACCCAGCCTGAGGAAATTTCTACGGTTCGTTGAACGACGTTTCATATTGGTTAGGTTCGGAATTTCACGTTACCAAAACTAACTGTATATATATTCAGTATTTGAAATATGATCTGGCAATTTTGACGGTTAAAAGCGGAAATTAACTTTGATAAATGTTGATATTTATCAATTAAGCTTTAATTTTATGCACTTAAAGTATAAATTGTTTTCCGGATGTCTGAATATACTTATATGCAGCCACACAGTTGTCAGGGATGCACGTGCATGTCATCATTATTTTGTCTTCTGAGCAGTGAAGAACTTAACCTGGTTGATTCGAATAGAATCCATGTGAATTTCAAGGCCGGCGAGACAATCAAAAAGCAAGGAACTTTTATGTCTCACGTGCTTTCTGTAAACAGTGGACTTGCGAAACTATACCTGGAGGGAATAGAAGGCAGATCAGCCATCTTAAGAATTGTGAAGCCGACAAGTTTCATTGGAGGACCGGGTATATACTTTGATCAGCGGCATCATTATTCCATTACTGCCCTTGTTGACACCTCTGTTTGTTTCATTGATCTTCAGGTTTTCAAGGATTTACTTCGGGGAAATCATACTTTTGCTGAAGAGTTTCTTAATGATTTCAGCCGTGATGTCCTGACTGTTTACAACAGGTTGATCTATCTCACCCAAAAGCAGATGCCGGGAAGGATGGCCGATGCGTTGTTATACCTGTATGATGAGATTTTTCGTAAACTGAAATTCCCCATGATACTTTCCAGGTTCGACCTTGCCGATCTTTCTGCGATGTCGAGGGAGAGTGCTGTCAAAATTTTACGCGACTTTCAAAAGGAAAACCTGCTGAGAATCTCTGACCACGAAATGGAGATCATTGATGAGGAAGCATTGCGCAAAATCAGTCGGATTGGATGAGTTTTTCTTCATGTCACAACTTCTCCAATTATTTTGTACCTTCGTCTAAATTTTAAATAAAATGGACGATCCCCGCCCGGATTATATCCGCATGTCGCCGGTTGAACGACTGATGCCTCAGGAAGAGATGCTGGAAGTAGGCCGCCAGCCAAGCAATCTGCTAATAGGAGTCCCAAAGGAAGTTTCTTTACAGGAGAACCGTGTGTCACTGGTTCCGGATGGAGTTGCATTGCTGTGTCGCAACGGGCACCAGGTTATGGTTGAGGCAGGGGCAGGGGTGACTGCCCATTTCACCGATCATGAATACAGTGAAGCCGGAGCTCAGATCGTGTATTCACCTAAAGATGTTTATAAGGCAGATACCATACTCAAGGTTGCGCCCGCAAACCGTGAAGAAATCGAATGGCTCCGGCCCAAACAAACTGTTGTCTCTGCGATACAGATTGCCATGCAGTGTGAAGAGTATTTCAGGTCACTGCTTTCGAAAAAAGTGACCGCATTGGCGTTTGAAACGATAAGAGATAAAACGAATCAGCTTGCCATCATCCGGGCAATGAGCGAAATCGCAGGAAGTACATCTATATTTATTGCAGCAGATTACCTTGCAAATTCTGATTTTGGCAGGGGGGAAATGTTTGGGGGCTTTACCGGGATTACACCCTCAGAAGTTGTGATCATTGGTGCAGGTACGGTAGGAGAATTTGCAGCCCGGTCAGCGATTGGCCTGGGGGCCCTTGTAAAAGTATTCGATAATTCAGTTTACCGGCTGCGCCGGCTTCAGAGTAACCTCGGAATGAGGGTGTTTACCTCCATTTTACACCCCAAAGCGCTGGTTGAGTCACTTCGCACCGCTGATGTGTTAATAGGAGCCATTCATGCCCGGGAGGGCAAAACACCTTGTGTAATCAGTGAGGAGATGATACGCCAGATGAAGGACGGTGCTGTGGCGATTGATGTGAGCATCGACCAGGGCGGATGTTTTGAAACTTCAAGAGCAACCACCCACAAGTCTCCTGTGTATAAAGTACATGGAGTAACACATTATGCGGTACCAAATATTCCTTCAAAAGTTCCTCATACAGCATCACAGGCATTGAATAATATCATTGTCCCTATTATCCTCGACATTGGCTCTGAAGGAGGTATCGAAAATCTGCTTAAACGGGATCATGGCGTTCGCCAGGGAGTTTATATATATAATGGTATTCTCACCAGCCAGTTCATCAGTAAATCATATAACCTTCCTTTTCAGGATATAAGTTTGCTGATGGCTGCTTTTCATTAACCTGCCTGAATTCCATAAGATGAAAATATCAAGCCGGATCATCACCAAAGACCGGACACCGATTTTGTTCGGCACTGATTCGCTTACTGCCATTGACCGGCTTGCAGGTAGATTGAACCCTCGTGGTATATTTATTCTGACTGACCGGAACACGAAGAAGCATTGCCTGCCCTTGATCTGCGAAAAGTCTGCCTCCGTGGTTAAGGCGGAAATTATTGAAACAGAAGCCGGGGAAGCAGCCAAATCCCTTGAAAATGCAGGGAAAATCTGGAATGAACTTCTTTCCTTCGGTGCGAACCGTCAAAGTTTGCTCATAAACCTGGGCGGGGGAGTGATCAGTGACCTCGGTGGTTTTGTCGCAGCCGGGTACAAGCGGGGAATTAAATATATCAACATACCAACCTCACTCATGGGCATGGCCGATGCCGCAATCGGAGGGAAAACGGCTGTAAACCTTGGGAAATTAAAGAATCAGGTAGGGTTTTTCCATGCTGCGGCAGGCATTATTATTTCTCCGGAATTTCTAAAAACACTGCCGGAACCCCATCTTAGGTCTGGATTTGCTGAGATAATTAAAAGTACTCTGATCAGTGATCCTGCATTGTGGCGACGGTTGCAGAGGCACTCTTTTGACTCCATGGTCAATCTCCCTTTCGATAGTTCAGTATGGCTGGAGGTGCTTCAGGCAGCCATCGTCTGTAAAAACAAAATTGTAGTTAGTGATTACCGTGAGCGGAACCGTCGCAAGGTGCTCAATTTCGGACATACACTCGGCCACGCATTTGAGTCATTATCATTGGGGGGCGCTGGATCACCGGTGCTTCACGGGGATGCGGTGGCTGCCGGAATGATTTGTGCAGCATTTCTGTCTAACAGAAAAGTTGGTCTTACCGAAGCGGATATGCGTATCATTACATCTTATATTTATCAAAGTTATGGCCATTTGCCCATTCAGTCGGTTGCAGGTCCTGATTTGATGCAGGTTCTCCGGCATGATAAAAAGATGTGTGACAACAAACTCATGTTTACCATGATTAAAAAACCAGGCTTCCCGGTAATAAATATTTCATGCGACGAAAATGAAGTATCAGAATCCCTTGAGTATTATAACAGTCTAACCAGGATGTGAGGTCCGATGAAAAGTGTAATAATCAGCAAACCGGACAGAATTTTAAAGGGGAGTATCATGCTTCCTGCATCAAAAAGTATCAGCAACAGGTTGCTTGTCATGCGTGCCTTATGCGGTAAAGATTTTGCCATCAATAATATTTCTGAGGCGGAGGATAGTGTTTTGCTGCAGAAACTGCTTGAAACGATCTTTTCCGATCATAACCATAAAAAAGTCATCGAACTTGACACGGCCAATGCCGGAACCGTTATGCGTTTTCTCACTCCGCTGTTAGCTATGCTGCCCGGAAAATGGGTCCTTACAGGTTCTGATCGTATGAAACAGAGGCCCATCGGAATCCTGGTTGAGGCTTTAAAACACCTTGGGGCATCAATAGAGTTTCTTGCCAAACCTGGATACCCTCCGCTGCTGATCACCGGTACTGGCCTTCATGGCAGTGAATTGACCATCGATTCAGGGACCAGCAGCCAGTTTACAACGGCTTTGCTGTTGATTGCACCGTATCTCCCGGATGGTCTGATCCTTCATCTGAAGGGCAGGCAGGTTTCTACGCCTTATGCATTAATGACAACCAAACTGATGCAACAGTTTGGGGCGAAGGTAAAACAAGGCAAGACGAGGATTCACGCCAGTCCCGGTGCATACAAGCCAATGGATTTTTCTGTGGAATCCGATTGGTCGGCAGCTGCATTCTGGTATGAGTCGGCAGTGTTTGCTGAAGAGGTTGATCTTGAATTGCTTGGTCTGCAGGTGCATAGTTGCCAGGGAGATGCAATTTTGCCTGCAATCTACGAGAATTTTGGAATCATGACCGAATTCACTGAGAGAGGAATACGATTAACAAAGGTTAAAAAGAAAATCGATGGTTTTTATCTTGATTTCAGCGACTTCCCCGACATTGCCCAGTCAGTAATTGCGACCTGTGCGGGAATTGGCATCCGTGGCAGATTTGAAGGTGTGCAGAGTTTACAGATTAAAGAAACTGACCGGTTAAGAGCGATTAAGAATGAACTTCAGAAACTGGGCACGCAGGTTACTTTTTCCAGAGAAAACGAGTTGATAACAGCTGTTGAAATAGAACCGATGAAAATGACTTTTCCGAAGGGTTTAACATTTGAAACCTATGGTGATCACAGGACAGCCATGACAATGGCCCCGTTTGCATTGAAAACGGCCGAGATCAAAATCCTTAATCCTGATGTAGTGGTGAAATCCTATCCCCGTTTTTGGGAACATCTGAAAAGTGTGGGGTTCGAGATTCACTGATCCTGTGTTCTACAACCAATATTGTTTTCTTTCTTCCCATAGGAAATCAAAGAATTTGATTTTTACCGGGATGTTTTGGCGTAAGAAACCGTTGTCGGCGGATAGTGTTAATATGCTGAATTACTGATATATGTATGTTGTTTGAATTTTTACCTATTCTGGTTTTACGTAATGAATCGATAAGGGTTTCAACCATTGTTTACAGGCTGATTCCTGATTATCTTTGAGATATGCCGGGTGAGTCATGCATTGAGTGCAACAACCACTGTTCCTGCTACTGGGAAATGCCTGACCTGCCCTGAGCCACCGGGATGAGAAATTTTCTGATATTCATTGTTTTTATCTGCTGCTTTGAAAATATTTCGGCACAGATTATTGCGACAATTGGCACTGGAACAGCAACGCAAAAGCAACCTTTTGGAATGTACTATGGGTTTGAGCGATCAGCTGCACTTTATCCGATAGCTTCAGTATTAATAACTTCACTTGGTTGGTATGTCGGCACTGGTGATCCGGTAACCTGTCCCGTAAAGATATATATAAAAAATACTACCTCCACAACTCTAACTGCATCCACCTGGACTTTAATGAAAAGTAATTCGACCTTGGTTTACAAGGGGACACTTGGATTTCCAACTGCCGGATGGCAGACAATTGACATCGCAGATTTCGTCAACACAGGAACAAAAATTATCGTACTTGTTGAGACAAATTATGGAGGTGTTGGCGCATCAAGTTATCCGATTTTTAGATATTCCAATGCCAGCGCAATGCACGAATCCTGGCAAGGTGATGACAGTACAATGTTAAACGGTATAACTGGAACCCTTTCAGCAAATAGGCCTAATATTCAGATTACTTATTATACTCCACTTGGCAACCCTGTGCCTCCTTCGGGTTTTATTGCAATTGCCTCAAGTTTATCCCAAATCAACCTTACTTGGAACAGGAATGCAGCCCTTAACGATGTTATGATTGCATATAATACAATTAATACTTTTGGCACCCCATCCGGTTCCTATGTTGTCGGAAATTCCATCCCTGGTGGAGGAACCATTATCTACAAGGGGTCAGGTACGACTTTTATTCACAGTTCAGGGCTGAATCCTGCAACAACCTATTATTACAGGGCCTGGTCGGTAAATGCAACTCCAGCTTATTCAATGGCTACAAATACGAACGCTACAACATTTTGTGAGGTTACCAGTGTTTTTCCATGCCTAACGGATTTTGAAACTACAGCATTTCCGCCAATATGCTGGACACAAAAGGGGTTGCCATGGTCCCGTTCGGTGTCAGCGAGTGGATTTGATAATGGGACCGCCTCGACGAAGGCAGATTTTTTTAATATCGTCTCAGGGAATTTTGATCTCATTTCACAAGAACTTAATTTAACAGGACTTACCGATCCGGTTGTCAGATTTGATCATGCTTATGCGACATATTCGACCCAGGTTGATAAACTGGAACTATGGTATTCGACAAATAATGGAACTTCCTATACATTGCTGACAACCTGGCTGGGCGGTTTAAGCGGGCCATTAAATACCGGTGGGGCAGTGCCGGGTACTTTTGTTCCCACAGCCGGTCAGTGGGCTACCAAAAGTTACGCCCTTCCTGCCTTAACGAACAGGGTTTTGTTCCGTGGGATCAGTTTAAACGGAAATAATTTATAC
Organism: uncultured Bacteroidales bacterium; assembly: GCA_903926565.1. Lineage (GTDB taxonomy): Bacteria > Bacteroidota > Bacteroidia > Bacteroidales > FEN-979 > CAIVAT01. Next base: position 500 of record CAIYJU010000035.1, on the reverse strand, counting down.
CTCGATAACATTACGTTTCAGGGGACTTGTCTTCCGGCTTCAATTCCAACAGCCGTCATTACACCTGATGGTCCAACAACATTTTGCCAGGGAGCTTCTGTAAACCTGACAGCTTCTGGTGGAACAAGTTTTTCATGGTCAACGACTTCAACAAATCCGACGATAAATGTAACAAATGAGGGAACCTACACAGTTACAGTAACCAATGCTGCAGGGTGTAGTGATACGGAAAGTGTCACAATAACCACAACAACCGGGGTGACTGCCAGTATCACACCCGGAGGCCCGACGACCTTCTGCCAGGGGGGCTCGGTAACCCTGACAGGGTCAGGAGGTGTGAGTTACCTCTGGTCAAATGCAGCTACGACGACCGCAATCAATGTTACATCGGGTGGCAATTATACTGTCACTGTTACCAATACAGCTGGATGCTCTGCAGCACAAAGTACAGCAGTAACCGTCAATGCTCTTCCCACTGCAGTTATTACTGCCGGAGGTCC
>CAIYJU010000034.1 GCA_903926565.1 uncultured Bacteroidales bacterium | reverse complement strand
TGGTCTAATTAAATTCAGCCTTTAACGTTACTGTACTTGCATAGCTTCCTGCCGGGGTTGTTGCTCCGCCGAAGCCCGGGGTTACCGTGCCACCAAGATGTACATAAATTACGTCTGCAGGTGTACCCTGGGGTACGATCGTGGTTGCTCCTTGAGCTACGTTAACTGCGGCTCCGCCTACTCCGCCAGTGCCTGGTGTGTTGGTTGAAGTCCAGGATGATGTATAGGTTATTGGTAAGGTTTCAGTCGTTCCTCCGGTTAATGGCAGGGCACTTGGTATTGTTGTGTAACTCAGGTCTACTGATGTGTTGGCACCTTTTGTTACTGTAAAAACTCCCTGGCGCTCAAGTCCACCGGTTACACCTCCCGAAGCAACACCTGCAAGGTCGATTGTCTTGGCTCCGGAAACTGACAAATTGCCAAATTCAAGTGATTGTGTGGCTGCTACAGCAATCGCACCAACAACCGTCGCATTTGCGGCAATGGTGTTGGAGGCATTCTGCACCTGGCTGAAGCCTGTCATTGAAAATCCTAACATGATCGTAAATGCTGCAAATAATTTCATTGTCTTTTTCATGGCTTTTGGTTTTGTTTGTTGATTTGTTTGTTTGTTTGAGTATGTTTTTTGTTTCGAACTGATTCTATTGCTGTGTGATTATATTATTGCCATTATCATGCCAGTGCAACACTAACACATATCTATCTGATATCCTGTCACATAAAAATTATTCAATTTGTAAAAATCTTTAAAAACGAGAAAAACATTCTCATTTTGGGAATTAAAACACTATAATATATAATACTCTGGTGAACTTCTGTACAACTTCCCATTTGAATCCATCCGATGAAAGCCCATTTGTCAGCTGTAAATGCTTATGAAAATATTCGGTTTACAGGTTTACATGTTGTGCCAAATTTTCGCCTATTCTAACGGGAACTGAGTAAAAAAAAATCCGGGAGCTATCCCGGATTTTTACGATCATTGATTTACTATTCGGAGTTGCGCAAGGGTAAATCCGATTTATTATGTGAGGTCTAGTTAAATTCAGCCTTTAAAGTTACGTTACTTGTATAGGCTCCGGCAGTGGTCGTTGCTCCGCCGAACCCTGGGGTTACTGTGCCGCCAAGATGAACATAAATTATTGCTGCAGGTGTAGCCTGGGGTACAATAGTGGTTGCACCTTGAGTTACATTTACCGGGGCTCCACCAACGCCGCCGGTGCCTGGCGTGTTGGTTGATGTCCATGATGATGTATAGGTTATTGGCAAGGTCTCTGTTGATCCCCCGGTTAACAACAGGGCACTTGGTATTGTCGTGTAACTCAAATCAACTGATGTGTTGGCACCTTTTGTAACTGTAAAAACTCCCTGGCGTTCAAGTCCACCGGTTACGCCTCCGGAAGCAACACCAGCCAGATCGATCGTTTTAGCTCCGGAAACTGATAAATTTCCAAATTCAAGTGTTTGAGTAGCTGCCACAGCAATTGCACCCACAACCGTCGCATTTGCGGCAATGGTGTTGGAAGCATTCTGAACCTGGCTGAAGCCTGTCATTGAAAATCCTAACATGACAGTAAATGCTGCAAATAGTTTCATTGTTTTCTTCATAATTCTCATTTTTTGGGTTTTTAATTGTTTGTTTGTTAAGGGTATTGGTCTTTTTTCTGACATTATTTCAACATAATTAATTAGTATTCAATAGTAAGGTGCACTTCTCCAATTAATGTTCCTTGAGAATTAGCCGGAACTTCTGCTGTCCCCTTCAGGTAAAGAAAGGCCTGCTGATCATTGTCCTGCGTGGCAATCTGGCCAACTGAATTTACTCCATTGCTGAAATTGAAGACATTGCTTTTACGATCATTAAACTGCAACTTGTTAACATCCGCTGCAGTGTTGTTGTGCCAGGCAATACTCAGGTTAAATGGCATGGCCTGGTTTTCCTTATTGGTCAGAACACCTGGCCCATTCATCTGAACCAGTACGTTGCTGTTTTCCTTTCCAATAAATGAAAAAGCACCCATTGCACTTACCGTGCGAGTCGGTTTTGTGATATTTTTTGACTCAGAGCGAATATTTTGATCAGGTAACACTTCGAAAGGCTGGGATTGCTGAATTCCAACCGTGGAATTGACCTTAACATTTACTTTGACAGTCTGCCCAAAAACAGTCATTCCCTGGCAAAATAATCCAGTGATCAGGAACAATGCCAAGGTTTGTCTATTGATGTTCATCTTTTTCATTCTGAATCGTTTGTTCAATATTTTAAAGAACCCGCACAAAGATATTTAAATTTATCAGACTTTGATTTATTCTATTGTATAACTGCTAATTTGTTAGGTTGAAAATTGACTACGGGCGATCATATAACGAATTTCATGCCAATCAAATAAAAATCACAACACTCTAATTATTAACACTATAAGAAAATATGATTTTTAAATTATCTCCAAAAATGAGAGAAAATGGTCTCAAATCAGGGAAAATCATTATTTTTTAAACACTCCCATTGGTAACCCACTGTCAAAGATGAATATATGATATCTGACCAACTAAAAAATTATACTTAATTTGCGACATAAGGTTACACGGTTTCTAATAAAATAATAAGGTAAAATCATACAGCTAATTGAACTTGCTGTATTCCACCGTCACATTTATGGTACCCTCATATCTTCCGGCATCCACGCTGCCAACCGGGCCAAGCCTTCCGTAGATAAAGAGATATGCTGTTTTCCGGGGAGGAGTGTAACCTTCTGAAGGAGGGGTGGGTGGAGGCCCCGGAGGACCGTTGGTTCTTCTTAAAATAGGAAATGTTGCAGTATTAAACCCCACAGGGACTTCAATCGCCTGATTTTTAGCGACTGTTACATTGGCCGGATTCAGGTTTGAATAGGCGAATCGCAAAGCAAACGGTATTGTGTTTGCAGGATCAAGCTGAAGGTTGGCGGGAGCATCAACATACACGGTTACATCATAGTATTCGGTACCTTCTATGGCCAGTACCGCGGCTTCAGCATCCTGAAGGT
>CAIYJU010000033.1 GCA_903926565.1 uncultured Bacteroidales bacterium | reverse complement strand
TATATATTATTATTAAAAAAATGAAAAACCTGTTTTCTGAATCTTTAGCAGAAAAAATAGTGACCATAAAAAAACAGAAAAATGCCGTTATCCTGGCACATTATTATCAAGTACCTGAAATTCAAGATATTGCCGATTTTGTAGGAGACAGCCTGGCATTATCTCAACATGCATATCAGACTAATGCAGATATCATCGTTTTTGCAGGAGTCCATTTCATGGCTGAAACGGCAAAAATTTTGAATCCGACAAAAAAAGTTTTGATTCCGGATCTGAATGCAGGCTGTTCACTTGCAGATTCCTGCCCGGCCGACCAATTTGAAAAATTCAAACTGAATCATCCTGATCATGTGGTGATCTCTTACATAAACTGTTCTGCGGCGATAAAAACGATGTCGGATGTGATTTGTACATCAAGCAATGCATTAAAAATAGTCGAATCTTTTCCACCGGATCAAAAGATTATTTTTGCGCCGGATAAAAATCTCGGTGGTTATATCAATGCCCAAACCGGCCGTAACATGGTATTGTGGGACGGGAGTTGTGAGGTGCACGATATAATTAAAGCTGAGGCTGTTATTAAACTGAAAGCAGAACACCCTCATGCTAAGCTGGTGGCACATCCGGAGTGCAAGGCAGTTATTCTGGAACTTGCTGATTATATAGGATCTACCACCGGTTTGCTCAATTATACCACAAAAAGTGATCACAAAGAATTTATTGTGGCAACGGAGACCGGGATTCTGCATCAGATGAGAAAAGCTTCACCTGATAAAACGTTTTTAATCGTACCAACAGACGAAACCTGTTCATGCAACGATTGCCCCTATATGAAGATGAACACGCTGGAAAAATTGTATGCCTGCCTTGTCAGTGAACAACCGGAATTAAAATTATCAAAAAGTGTGATTGAAAAGGCAAAGAAACCTATCTTGCGAATGCTTAAACTATCTGAATAACGAATCTGTGTATATTTTATGAAGTTGGTTGTCAAATATTCCCGCTTTCAACCTGTATTAATCCTCGTCTCTCTTTTTTTCTTCCTGGGCGGGTATGCTCAGGACACAATTCAAAAAGATGGATTTAATAAATTTTATTATCCAGGTGGAAAACTATCCGGTGAAGGCACATTAAAAAACGGTAAGCCCGATGGCTACTGGAAAGCCTATAACGAAAACGGAACGTTAAAATCAGAAGGTAACCGGTTAAATTATGAACTTGACAGTTTATGGAAATTTTACAGTCAGGATGGAAAGCTTTTGGTTGAAATTTTTTACAAATCCGGGAAAAAAAACGGGATCAAGACCACGTACCTGGATAAGGAGACCGTGAAAGAAAATTTTGTGAACGATGTAAAAGAGGGATACACCCGCTATTATTTTCCTGACGGAAAACTAAAACAGGAGATTCCTTTCCTGAAAGGACTTGAACAGGGATTTGGAAAAGAATACGGAGCAGATGGCACCATTATCACACTTACTGAATATAAGCGCGGGTTTATTGTTGACCGGCAAAGAATTAACAGGAAAGACGGCAGCGGAAAAAAACAGGGTCGCTGGTTCACTTTCTATGAAAAAGGCAACCTGAAATCTGAGGTTACTTACCGGGATGATTTAAAAAACGGTTACCTGAAGGAGTATGCTGAAAACGGTGATTTGCTGAAAATAGCCAAGTATGTGGATGATGTAATTCAGCCGGAGGCATTGGAAATTCAGAAGCTGGAGGTACAGAATGAATATTATCCGGATGGAAAAATCAGGATCAGCAGCATGTACCGGAATGGGATTGCGGAAGGGATCAAACGTGAATTTTCGCCCGACGGTGTTGTTGAAAAAGCGTACCTTTACCAAAATGGCCTCATCATTGGCGAGGGAATTGTAAAGGAAGACGGCAACCGCGACGGCCCATGGAAAGATTATTATCCTGACGGATCGCTCAAAGCCGAAGGGAATTATGAGAATGGCAAACAGGTTGGCGAGTGGAAATACTACCATTCAAACGGAAAAATCGAGCAGAAAGGGAAATTCAGCAAGCAGGGAAAACCGGAGGGGACCTGGAAATGGTTTTTTGAAAACGGCCAGTTGTTAAAAGAGGAGATTTATCGCAACGGACTGCGTGAAGGCTTGTCAACCGAATATGATGAAACGGGAAAAGTGATCGGCGAGGGTGAGTTTGTGAATGGAAACGAAGACGGCCCCTGGTTTGAACTTACCGGTGACAATTACATCCGCGGCACATACCGCGACGGATTGCGAAACGGAATGTGGTACTATTTCTATCTCGACCGCAATGAGGTAAGGACAGACAGTCTATGCTATTTTAAAGGTGGGTTCATAGAAGACAATCCTGATGGAAAGCATGTCTGGTACTGGGAAAACGGAAAGGTAAAGGATGAGGGCAGCTACGTCAATGGCAGAAAAGAGGGTGAATGGTATAAGTACAACTTTGACGGAACACTGTTCATGGTCATTACCTATAAACAGGGAGTGGAAACACGTTTTGATGGCGTGAAGATAAAACCCCCATACGAAAAGGAGGAAGAATAAATGAAGACAGAGAGACCAAACAAACCGGGGAGATCAGGCAGATCAGACCGGGGTGACAAACCAGAAAGATCCGCCAGACCCGAAAGGAGTAGTAAAACAAGAAGAGACGGTGAACCAGTGAAAGCTGCAAAACCGGGTAAACCTGTCAGGACAGAGAGACCTGCAACATCAGACCGGCCTGTGAGCTCTGACAGATACAAAAAAACGGAAAGACCATCCAGACCAGCTAAATTTGAAAAAACTGAGCGGTCTGACAGACCGGAAAAGCCAGTCAGGGTGGTACGGACCGGAAAATTTGAAAAACCGGAAAAACCGGAAAAGCCGGAACGTCCGGAAAGGGTAAATAAGTTTGTCAGACCTGAACGCATGGAGAGTCCGGCCAGGCCGGAACGGCCGGAAAAGTATGTCAGGTCAGAACGTACGGAAAGATCAGGAAGGTCAGACAGATCCATAAAGCTTGACAAATCGAATCTCCCGGAAAGAACATCCAAACCCAAAAAGGTTGTCAGGCGCGGGGAGAAGGATGATAATCCCGATCTGATGAGGCTTAACAAGTATATAGCCAATTCGGGTATCTGCTCCCGCCGTGAAGCTGACAGGCTGATTGAAGCCGGTGCGGTTTCGGTAAACGGTCAGATTGTGACCGAGCTTGGAATTAAAGTCGGTCCCGGCGACAAAGTGCAGTATGGTGATCAGACCATCAACCGTGAAAAACCAAGATATGTGTTGCTTAACAAACCCAAAGGCTATATCACCACGGTTGACGATCCCGATAAAAGAAAAACAGTGATGAGCCTTGTTGCAGGCGCATGCAAGGAGCGGATCTACCCGGTAGGAAGGCTTGACCGGAATACCACGGGGTTGCTGCTCTTTACCAACGACGGAAATATTGCCAAAAAACTGACGCATCCAAGGTATGGGATCAGGAAGATCTACCATGTGGAGATCGATAAAAATCTTGCCCGGACTGATTTTGTCAAAATTACCGAGGGATTCAAACTGGAGGACGAATTCGTGAAAGTTGACAGCATTGAATACATTGGCGATGGCAAGGATAAAAAACAAATCGGTATCGAATTGCATTCAGGGCAAAACCGGATTGTAAGAAGAATTTTCGAATTTTTCGAGTACAAAGTCCTGCGTCTCGATCGTGTTTATTATGCGGGTCTTACGAAGAAGAACCTGCCACGCGGAAACTGGAGGCTCCTTGACGAGCAGGAGGTCAACCTCCTTAAGATGATCAGTTCAAAGCCATAAGGTCGTTATGAGTCAAATCAGTATTTATATTGTTGAGGATGAGTTGTTGATATCTGCCAGTTTAAAGTCGCAGCTCCAACAGTTTGGGTATGAAATTTACGGGTCTTCCATTCGTGGTGAAACCTGCCTGGAGGATATTGCAGAACTTTCAAGGCAAGGCAGGGAACCCGAGATCGTGTTGATGGATATTCATCTTCGTGGAGAAATGGATGGTATTGAAACGGCCAAGCTGATCATCGACAAGTTTAACTGTGCGATTATTTTTCTCACCGGACAAAGTTCCAAGGAGATTTATGAGCGGTCATTCAAGATTAAGCCCTTCGGATATCTTCTGAAGCCCATCGATATGGAGCAGACAAAGATGACCATTGAAATTGCTTCTTACCAGCGGAACCTTGAAATTGAGAATACCCTTTACCAGAAGGACCTGGAGGCTTTGCTGGAGAAACGATCGCAGGAAAACAGAGAGTTGATGGCCATGTATCAGACCATTGTGGATAATTCGCTCATGGGACTGACGATCATGCAGAACGAAAAATTTGTTTTTGCCAACAACCGGACTGCTGAAATTTTTGGCTATTCACTTGAAGAATTTTTGTTGTTTTCCCTCCGCGATATTATCGGATTACTCCATCCTGAAGACCAGGAGCTGGTGATCGCCCATTCGCAGACCAGGCAGGGGGGAGGTGAATTCCCTCAAAACAAGCGAATCCGGATCTTTACCCGCGATAAGCAGTTGAAATATCTCGAAACACATGTCAAAGACGTTCAGTTCAAGGGAAAACCCGCGCTCCACCAAACCTTTCTTGATATCACAGATTTCTATAACGCCATATGAAAAAAAATCTTTTGCTGTTCTTGCTATTTATGCTTGTTGCCGGCCTGCATGCTCAAACCGTAAGTGACCTCTTTCAGAAAGCCGGTGATGCTGCTGCTTATCCCACCCACGATCAGCTGATCATATTCGACAGCACTACGGTTGATATGCAGGAAACGGGGTTGACTTATGTGTTAAACCACACGCTTACAAAGGTATTGACCAGTCATGGTGCACTCGAACTGAGCGTGGTCAAATACGGGTATGATCCTTTGTCGGCATTTGTGGAGATAAAAAAGGCGGTGATATATAAAAAAGATGGCCATGTCATTGAACTTGATGTTCAGAAAACCATGGATTATCCCGCTCCTGCAAGGGCAATTTACTGGGGTGCCCGGGAAAAAATGCTGGAAATCGGCCGGCTGGAACCTGGTGATGCCGTGGAGATGATCATGTTCCGCAAAGGGTTTACCTATGCACTTTTAGGATCGGATGAGGATGATAAATATATCCCGCCGATGAAGGGTCAGTTTTACGACATCGTCGAATTTTTCAGCAACTACCCGATAAAAAACAAAGTTTACAGGGTTACTGTTCCAAAGGAAAAGCCGCTTCAGTACCAGTTTTACAATGGGGAGGTTCAGGCTTCATGCTGGTTCGGGGGAGGTAAGATCGTATATACCTTCAGTAAAAAGGATATTCTTCCCATCAAAAGCGAAGCCCGCATGGTGGCCATGGTTGACATAGCACCAAAGTTACTGGTATCAACCACGGAGAACTGGAATTCCAAATCAACCTGGTTTTACAAAGTGAATGAGGATTATGGCAGTTTCACTGCCGACAAGGAGATCAGGGAAAAAGTTGATGAGATTCTCAAGGGTGCTGTAAATGAGATGGATTCTGTATCGCGGCTGACCCACTGGTGTGCAGATGAGGTGCGCTATTCAGGAATTTCAATGGGTTGCGGCGAAGGGTTTACACTTCACAAGGGAAGCATGACCTTTACCGACCGGTGTGGTGTTTGCAAAGATAAAGCGGGGATCCTCATAACCATGTTAAGGGCGGCAGGGTTTCAGTCATACCCGGCCATGACGATGGCAGGCTCACGCATCGACTACATCCCTGCCGATCAGTTCAACCATTGTGTTACCGTTGTGAAGTTGCGCGACGGAAAGTACCATCTGCTCGACCCGACCTGGGTTCCGTTTGTGCGTGAGCTGTGGTCAAGTGCAGAACAGCAGCAGCAGTACCTGATGGGGGTTCCCGAAGGAGCCGATCTTGCCACAAGCCCGGTATCAGACCCCGAAAATCATTTTATCAAAATAGATGGTGTTGCCCGCCTCCAGGCAAACGGAACCCTTACCGGACGAATTACCCTTTCCGGCGAGGGACAGTCGGATGCAGCAATCAGGGGCCTTTTCAAGTACACCAGCAAAACGGTATGGTATCAGAATGTGGAGCGGGAGCTGCTCCGGTTATGGCCCCAGGCGAAGGTAACACAGGTAAAATATACCGATCCGATGGATTATCAGAAAACCAACATCTGGGTTGCCATCGATTATACGATCCCGGAATTTGCCATGGTTTCGGGGAGCATGATGATGTTTACCCCGCTATCCACAGGCGGGATTTTCAGGAACTTTCAGCCCCAGCTATCTTTTGACACCGGGATCAAGGAACGTAAATATGCCTTCCGCGACCGTTGTTCCAGGAATGTTACCATTAATGAATCCATCGAGCTCCCAGCAATAAAAAAGGTGATACGGATTCCGGAATTAATTACAAAGCCGGGCGAAGCAGCATCCTACCAGGGCGGTTATACCGTCACCAACGGATCACTCATTTTTTCAGGAAAATCGGTTTTCGGAAAACGGCTGTATGATCCGCAGGACTGGCCCGAATTCAAAGCCGCCGTTGACGCACAGTCAGGATTTACCGAACAACCTGTTATCATTGAATTATGAAAAAGAATCCATTGAAATACCATTCAGGTATGCGAACGAACTTTACGGTCATTTTTCTGTTCTTCTGGTTAATAAGCCTCACGTCAGGGGTCCGGGCACAAGATGAAAAATATGATGCAGCTTATATATCCCTGGTTAAGGAATACACGCTGAACGTTGACGGAAGCATGGATTACCGGTATATAAAACAGCAAAAACTGTTTACATACCGTGCATTTCATAATCTTTACGGGGAGACATTCATCGTCTACAATCCTGCCGATCAGAAGCTGAAAATCAATGATGTATATACCCTGATGGCCGATGGTAAAAAAATCGTTGCGCCTCAGAATTCATTCAATGAAGTATTACCGGGATATGCAGCCAATGCGCCGGCTTATAATTCGTTGCGTGAGATGGTAATCACACACACGGGACTTGAGCGGAATTCCACAATTAATCTTGATTACCAGGTTCATACAGAAAAAGGAATTTTTCCGGCATTGATGGGGAATGAACTGCTTGCTGAAAATGAACCGGTTCAACGTCTCGAGATCAGGGTCCGGGTTCCGGTTGGACAATCCCTCTATTATCGTTTGTTCAACATGGAATTGCAGCCTGAGAAAAGTTCGGATGGAACATTCCAGGTATTCAGCTGGAAATTAAAGGATCTTGCGGCGATTTCAGTTGAAGAGGCTCAGCAGGGTGTGAATGAGCGTTATCCAAGGCTTGTGTTCAGCACCTCAGATAGGAGCGAAGCGGTATTTTCATTTATAACAAATCAACCTGCTTTCAGTTTCGCTCTTACAGATGAGATGAAGAAGGAGGTGAATGCCATTGCGACCGAAAACAGGGATAAATTCACAATTGCCCTGAAAATCCAGGAGATGGTTGTGAATGAATTCCGGATGTACCCCATCCCATTGAAGGCAGCCTTATTTCAATGCCGCACACCGGAGCAGACCTGGAACAGCAACGGCGGAACTTCCCTTGAAAAATCAGTATTGATGGCCGCTTTATTAAAAACGGCAGGAGTTGAGGCGGCGGTAGTCGGAGTTGTAAGAACTGCTTTTTCAGATGAGAACATCGTCACCCTTGCCGATCTGGAAGATTTTGCCGTGAAAATAGATAATCCTGCGAGAGGCACCTGGTATTTCTCCGTTTCAGCATTGAATCCTGTCAACCTGAAACTGACACTTCCCGGACGTTCATTTGTTTCACTGGAGCCGGGCCAAAAGCCTGTTGTTGCCAAATCAGAAACGCCAAAGCAGATGGTGAAGGTTTTGGGGAATTTTATCGTTTCATCTGACCCTAAGCTCACCGGGGAGATCTCGGTGTATGAGGAGGGAAGTGTTTATCCGCTTGCCGGCGTGCTGCGTGACAGGAAAAAGATAAAAAACTCCATTTCCGGAGGATTGATAGGAAACGACACGACGAATCTGAAAGAAAGCAAATTAAACACCGAAAATGGCTTTCAGGCCTATATTGCCCAAAGCGACAAGCCATTCCGCAAGGATTCGGATTATCACTATTTCAACCTTCCTGTTTCAACGGCAGGCATAGAAAACTGGGGTATCAAAACGCTTTCGCTGAAACGTGAAACACCTTATGAAATTCCTGCCATGGCTGATGAAAGCTATTCCTATTCAATTACGCTGCCATCGGTTTTCAGTTTATTTACCCCTGAGAAGAAACTGGAGATCAGCAACAAGGCAGGAACTTTTGTGTGGGAAGTAAAATCACGGGATGGAAAAGTAACGGTGAAACGACAGTTGAAATTCAGCAACCGGGTATTCCAGGTTTCGGGATATGAAGATTTTAAAATCCTGATGGATTACTGGAACAATCCATGGTACCGGCAACTCATTTTCGTACAAGGGAAACAATAAACACTTTACCGGGTGATGATTCGCCCGAGTCCGTCCTTGTTGATCTGAATGCTTGTTTTTTTCAACGCCTGGAATTTTTTCATCAGTACGCCCTGTTCTTCGGGCGATGTTGCGTCCGATAGTTTTCTGCGGACTTCTGTCATCATCTTGTCTAATTTTCGTGCCTTGAAAGCATGCAGTGCCAGCATGACATGCATCTGCAGCCGCGTTTCTTCGGTGGTGACCATGATGTTGTTTTTGAACCAGTTTTCGCTCAGTTCATAAGGGGTGAACACCAGGTTGACTGCCAGGGAGGATATTTCATGGTTGCTGTGCGAAAGAAACCTGTTCCGGTCGGGAATTGCATCTTTTTCAACCCCTTCGACATATTCATCATAGATGGATTTATAGAGGAGGTTTTCGAAAGCCATTTCATCGTGTGTGATATCATGAACCACATAGTCAGCCACCCCGACAGGGACCTCCTCTTCGTCGGCAGGATTCAGTTTAATATGAATGACTTCCTGGCCATAGAGCAGCAGCATGCGGACGATCTCTTTTTCCTGGTATTCGGCTGAGTCGTGGTCAATATCCAGCTGCGGCTCTGAAACAGGTTGATCGGGAGGAATTACTTCCAGCTCCTGCCCGAGTTCAGGAGATCCCTTTTTAATTTTAGCGCGGAGTATCTTATTCAGCTCATTCATGAGCACCTGCTCGGAGATGGTCATCAGGACAGAGCACTCTTTTACATAAACGGACCTGGATATGCCATCGGGAATGAGCGCAATGGTATTGACAATCTCTTTGATCAGCGCTGCTTTTTTAATCGGGTCGTTTTGCGTCTCTCCCAGAAGCAGTCTGGTTTTAAACAGGATGAAATTGACGGAATTGGCGGCAATGAACGCCTCAACCTCGGTGGGATGGTGCTTGCGGGCGTACGAATCCGGGTCTTCTCCGTCAGGGAAAAGCACGATTTTCACGTTCATACCCTGCTCCACGATCATGTCGATGCCGCGGAAGGAGGCTTTGATGCCTGCAGGGTCCCCGTCGTAGAGGATGGAGATGTTTGACGTGTACCGCTGGATCATCCTTACCTGGTCGTGCGTAAGGGAGGTTCCCGACGACGCTACCACGTTTTCGATGCCTGCCTGGTGCATGGATATCACATCGGTGTAACCCTCCACCAGGAGGCAGCTATCCCTTGAAATGATGGCATTCTTGGCAAAATAGATCCCGTAGAGGGTTTTGCTTTTATTGTAGATGTCACATTCGGGAGAGTTGACATACTTGGCATGTGTTTTATCGTTTCCCAGGATCCGCCCTCCAAAGCCGATCACCCGGCCTGAAGCGCTGTGGATCGGAAACATGACACGTCCATGGAAACGGTCGAACAGGCGGGCATCCTTTTCGATCGACAGTCCTGTTTTCACCAGGAACTCTTTCTTATACCCCTGCTGAATGGCGTGTTCGGAGAAGGCATCCCATTTCACCGGAGAAAAACCGAGCTGGAATTTATTCACCATGTCGTCGCGCATGCCGCGCTCTTTGAAATAGCTTAAGCCGATTGCCTTCCCCTCTTCGGAATCTGTCAGCATTTTTGAGAAATATTGCTGTGCGAAGAGGTTCAGGTTGTAGAGGCTCTCTTTTTCATTCAGCTCCTGTAGCTGTTCAGGGGTTTGTTCCTCCTCCTCGATTTCAATATTGTATTTCCTGGCGAGGTATTTTAGCGCTTCGGGATAGGAGAAATGCTCATGTTCCATGATGAAATTGACCGAATTCCCGGCCTTTCCGCAACCGAAACACTTGTAAATTCCCTTGGCCGGAGAAACGGTGAATGAGGGTGTTTTTTCATTGTGAAAAGGACACAGCCCGATCTGGTTGACCCCGCGCCTCCTCAGGTTGACATAATCGCCGATCACCTCCTCGATGCGGGCGGTCTGGATGATGGTGTCGATGGTGTCGTGCGGGATCATTTTCTGGAATCTCTATTGGCGAAAGTACAAAAATTTCCCGCGGATTTTCGCAGATTAAACCGCAGATTTTCGCAGAAATCAACCCAAGCGTTTATTGCTGGTAAAAATGACTAACTTTGATCGGATCAATGAACAATGAGCAATATGGAAATCCTCACCACCACCGACTGGACCGAATACGAACTGATCGACACCGGCAATCGCGAAAAACTGGAACGGTTCGGTAAATATATCCTTATCCGGCCGGAACCGCAGGCAGTATGGCAGAAATCGCTGCCTGAAAGCGAATGGGAGCGGCTCTGCCACGCCCGTTACGTGCGCATGAAGGGCAAGAAAACGGCCGGTGATGATTTTGAGCGCGGATCCTGGGTGAAAAAGCCGAAGATGCCCGATCAGTGGATCATCAATTACAAATACAAACAGATGAACCTGAACTTCAGGCTGGGTCTTACGGCGTTCGGGCATATCGGGGTGTTTCCCGAGCAGGCG
>CAIYJU010000032.1 GCA_903926565.1 uncultured Bacteroidales bacterium | reverse complement strand
GAAAAACCCCTCCTTCCCTTTTGAAGAAAGACCGATCCTTCCGGATTTCTCAAGATCTTCAATCCATTGCGGGTAGTGCCTTCCACCCTGGTTATAAACGCTTTTCAGGCGATCGTTTGCGGGCAGTGCCTTTCCAAGATGCTTTGCACATTCGGTATAGGGCATGTGCCCGGTACGGTCGAGCACCTGGAACGGGTTGGCGGTAAGCAATGCAAATACCTGCGGAAGTTCAACCAGGTCCTGCCCGGTTTGTATATCCCATTGCATGATGGCCGCCATTCCTTCGAAGATGGGGTCGGCCACATAGCCATGATGGTCGTTCCTCAGGGCAATGACTTTCTTTTCCAATACCTGCTCTGCAAAAGCAACCCCTGCTGTAAACGTTTCTTCCGCAGCATATTTGCCTTTCATGACATCAAAGAGGCGGTTGGCATGAAATGGGAAGTACCCATGGCCGGTTAAAAATTTATCGCGTAAAAACCTGTCGTTAAGCAAAATGGAGAGTTCAGCTGTTGTGTGAGAGGATGTGTTGGAGAAGATGAACACAAGTTTTTGAGCGTCTGCATGTCTTTCAATATTCTCAAAAATAACCTTTTTAACATCCATCCGCTCGGTGGCTGCCTCCCATATAACCTGAGCCTGGCTGAGCAAGGAGAAATCTTTGCTGTAGGTAACCCTGGCTATACAGGATGCGGCATGTTCCTCCATTATTCTGCCACCAGCGGCCAGGTCATAAAAATAGTTGCTGATATCCCTGACAGCCCTTTCGAGTGCAGCATCGGCGACATCAATGAAGATGACATCATAACCAGTTTTATTGAGGATATCAATCCCGATGCCGATTCCCATGGTCCCTGAACCGATGATGGCTATTTTTTTTATGCTGTTAAGTCTGGCAACTTCCTTCTGAAGTAATTTATTCCCGTATGAAAAAACTGTTCCCATGATAATAATTGAATGGTAATGAATATTCAGGTTAGTTAAACAATCTCCACGCACACTGCCCCACCCTGGCCTCCGCCGATGCAGGCAGAGGCGATGCCGGTTTTCAATCCCCTCCGCTTGAGTTCATAAACAAGGTCGATGGTGATGCGGAGACCTGTTGCCGCAATGTTGTGACCCATTGCGATTGCACCTCCGTTCACGTTTGCGCGGTCGCGCGGGAGCCCGAGTTCCTTTTCAACTCCCAGGTATTGGGCTGCAAATGCCTCATTCACCTCAAAAAGGTCAATTTCCGCTTGTTTCATATTCAGCTTTGCAAGAAGATCTTTGATGGCGGGAACGGGGCCCTGGCCCATGATCTCCGGCGGTACTGTCGAGAACTGGTAACCTTTGATCTTTGCAAGGTAAGGAATGTTGTGTTTTTCGGCGAAGGAGCGCTCCATCAGCACGGCAGCCGCAGCGCCATCGCTGATCTGGCTGGCTGTTCCCGGGGTAACCAGGCCATCAGCCTTCAGCATGGGACGAAGACTGGCAAGTTCATGTAAACTGATATCGTATTTCGTCCCTTCATCACGCCAAACGCTGATCTCGTTGCCGGCCTGATCAACCGTATCCAGGTTAAAAATTCCCTGCAAGTAATTGTTTGTCCCGGGGTTGGCGAACCTGTTCCACTGTTTCGACTGGGCATGAATCGCCCGTGTATGGCTCAGGAATGAAAATTCATCGCAATCTTTCCGGGTGATGCCGGTTTGAACGCCGTACAATTCTGCCGTTTTCGGCATCAGTGTTTTAAACAGGTTATGGTTAAACCCTTCCATCAGGTAATCACGCAAAGGCGCATCTTCAAAATCCCACACACTCTCCTTTTTCCTGCGTCCCTGGTGGATCAGGTTGGTTTGTGACATGTTCTCGGTCGCAAATGCCAGAATGCAACCGGCATTCTCTGAATCTGACATGAGCTGGTCAAAACTGTCGGCCAGCACCTGGAATCCCGTTCCGCAGATGCGCAGGGTGGTTTTGCCCGGAGCTACCCGGAGGTTGTCTTTATCCTTGAACTTATCGGCAACCCTCATCGCCACGTTCCTGGGAAGGTAGATCTGCTGATTCAGTGAATCGATGTAGATCATTCCGGCAACAACACCATCGATTTTAACCTTTTGAAGGTCTACACCTGACCGGAGGATGGCTTCATAGACTGCCAGTACGGCGAGGTCTTCTGCCGGCAAATAATTATAATAGCCGCCATGTTTGCCGATCGGGGTTCTGGCTCCACTGACTATTACTACTTCTTTTGGTTGTTTGCTCATATATTGGGGTTGTTGGTTACCTTACGGGGTCAACCCCATGCTGAAGCATGGGGTTGAGGAGTACACACCCATAGGCAGCCAGGAACTGTGAGTGTTCCGGACTGTCGGAATCGGGGTACTTGTTTTTAAAGAGTGAGACCATGGTCGGGTGCATGGCGGGTATTCCACCGGTAATCACCAGGAAATCTTCCACCAATGCAAGTTCCATTGAACGCAATATTATGGAGTTATAAATCCCAAGGATGATATTCGGAAGAATCGCACCATTCTTGATCATCCCGATGATTTCAGAAATGGCGAAAACGGTGCAAAAACTGTTGATTTTAACCTCTCCGGTTGCCTGGTTCGACAATTCCGTGAATTCAGCCGGAGTCACATCCAGGCGGAAGGCAATTTCTTCGAGAAAAGAGCCTGTTCCTGCTGCACATTTCCGGTTCATTTTAAACTTATCAACCTGGCCTGAGGCATTCACCTGGATAAACTTGGTATCCTGTCCGCCGATGTCGATGATGGAACATGACCGTTTGTAGATTTCGTAAACTGCCTTGGAAAGTGCGATCAATTCGGAATTGGCAACAAAAGGAGCCGAGATTTGTTCCCGTCCATACCCGCACGTGTAAACAGGGTATTCAATTTCATGATTATCAGCGAAATGATTTATGATTTTCGTTGCAGCATTGTTAAAGTTGTATCCTGACTTGACACAATGAAACGCAGCCATCCGGTTGTTTTCGTCAACTACAACCCCTTTCGTATAAGATGATCCAAGATCGATGCCAAGTCGGTACATTTTAATCCTATTTATGTGAATCAAGGGTTAAAAACCATCAGATTCTTTCCTCCAACAGTCTTGTTTTCATATACCAACCGGAAGTAGAACATGCCTGGTTGCCACGATGTAACCTCAATCTCAAGCGCATGTTGGCTTTCGGGTATCTCTTTTACAAAGACCAGTTTGCCAGTGAGGTCATATACTTCAAGTTTGGTCGATTTCCAATGATGATATGTTGTTGTGGAAACATATTTCCCGGTGCCAGTCGTTAAAATGAGGAATTTTGGGAATTCTACGACAATCTTTTCATTGGCCGGGTTTGGAAAAATTCTCAACTGTGTTTCTTCACGATGTGCGATGGGTTCGTCAACATTTACGAGCAAGCCACAATCAGGATTGATGGTATCTGAAACAATCTGATGGGGGCATAAGCTGTCGTAAACATATGGATGGGTATAGATACTATCAAATTCGAATAAAGTATTTAATTTATAGAGGTGAATATTTAAGCCATAATCGGATAACCCTACAATTTTTTTATCGTGTGTAACGATTGATGAACCTGTACCTTCCATGTAGCCGGACGGAAATTCCTTCGAAAATTTTTCAATCCCCAAAGTATCCGTTTTGATCCATTTAATCTTCATTGCGCCATTGATAGTTCCACCAACCAAAACAACTATCGTTGTATCATAGAGGAAGTTAATCGAACCGCTTCCACCCGGGCATGCGGATGGCATCAGATCCTGGAAATAACCTTCGTTTCCATTGCTTTTACATTTTATCAGTGCAGGCGTGTCACAAAAATTACTATGCCAGCCTACACTATAAAAATTGCCGGTCTGACTTTTCAAAGTTGCATAACCAGGAAAACCATGGTACCCATTGCCACTACCATAAACCAACCTCCATATGTCATTTCCGGAGGTATCTGTTTTTATGTAATATGGTCTTTCATAAGCGCCGCCCACCTGTCCCGAATCAGGAGAATAGCACTTGGCAGTTATCAGGAAACCATCATTCAATATGGTTAAATCCTGTCCGTCTTCGTTTGAAACCAAACTATCGGGAGGATAGTTGTGTTTCCATAACCATTCACCGTTTGAATTTAATTTGTAGAGTTGTATCCTGTAATTCTCGTTCAGATCGGAATAGGCGGCAAGCAAAATATAGTCTCCACCAGGCGTTTGTTTTATGCGTATGCAATAATCATAAATTCCGGGTGTTTGTATCACACTGCACCATTCCATTTCACCACAACTGTTGAGTTTGATTAGGAAAGGATCAGGGTTCTGACCCCCATACTTATTAGTCATACCACAAACTATTAATCCGTCACCAATGGTCTGTTCAATATTGCTTGGGAAAAACACATGTGTTCCATCACCAATTGTTTTAAACCAAAGCTGGTTACCATTAATATCCGTTTTTACAATTACAGAATATATGCTATTACCATTGGTTATAGGAGCTAATAAAAGCATGTATCCCTTATCATAATCCTCAATTAACCACCTTTCATTTGAAACAGGCCACAATGGAAAGGTCTGAACCCAATCTTGTGTAAAGGAAAATTGAACCAGGAACATAAAAACAACTACGAAACCAATTGATTTTCTTTTCATTGTTAATTTGAGGAATTTGTTTATTGTATAATACTTGTTAATGAATGATTGTAAACTTTGTCGAACCTATGTTTCTATTACCAATACTCATTGAACAGACATATATACCCGGTTTAAAAGAAGCGGTTTCAATCATAAACTGATCTTGGGGTTTTGTTACAATTTCTGATTCGATTGACTTTCCTTCAATGGTCGAAACTGTAAATATAAGCCGTTCCCCTTCTTTTATTGCCCCTTTCGCATTATAGTCAACAATAATAAACTGCCGCGAAGGGTTTGGAAAAATGTTGATATAACGTTCATTTGACAACTTGCCTGATTTTATATGTTCTGTTTTCGGAACCGATTTTGTATTATCCGGTATCAAAATAATTTCATTGTTGAACAATTTCGAATTCGCCTCGAGGATATTCCGGGAATAGGTCTTCACAGGTTCCAATGCTTCAGAACCAAGCATTTGAAGTTGGGTTACCTCATCATCATTCAACTCGAAATAATTTCTGTTATTATTGTTTTGATTGACAAGAAAGGAAAAATAAGCAATATAATCTTCATATTGCTGTAGTTGAACATCATTTAATGTGAACCTCTGAGGGATTTGTTCCAAGACGAGATTCAACAGATTTAAATTGGATAGTGATAAATATTCGAATGCCCTTAAATATTGCCCTTCAACGTTGGGTTCTTTTTCCAGTAAAACCAATAAACTGTCGGTTGAAGCTGGATTCAGCGTGTCATTCTGATAATACCTTACCAATTCGTTGAAAGTGATCTGCCGTTTGAGGATGTTCGCCTGCAATTCGGCTTCCACTTTATCCTTTGGGGAAAGGGAATCTGCATTGGCCAGAATTTCATCCATCATGTTTTCCGGCATCGGAATGAACCTTTCATTCAGTTTATCCAATACATTTTCTGACTGTGAAAACTGTGGATTGGCAACCATGATATCCCGGATCATTTCATTTGGTAAGACGGTCTCTTTATCAAGGGCCGACTTCATCACTGTATCGGAAAGGTAAGGCGACTTTTCTAAAAGTTCCTGATGCAGGTCAAGCGCTTGTTGCGATGTGCTGAACAGGATATCCGTATTTAAAGCATCCGTGTTCCCTCCGTCTACCAATTGGGATAGTACCGTCGTCAAAGAATCTACTTTAAACTGTTCCACTAACAACTGTTGTTTAAGTTCATCCAGATCTGTATTCCCTCCTCCGGAGTTCAATTTTGACGGACAACATATTGTGGTGCTGTATGGCCAATTCGTATTTACATTTGTCACCTTATTATCAGAAATCAATGTTGGTTCAACCCGGGGCTCATTAGGTCCAATGGCTTGTATATGATGAAAGTACTTTATAGGATCAACCTTGTTCTTAATGTCAAGTTTATCCATTGATCCAGTGTTTGAATATTGGGCATGATAGGGTGAAAACGTATTTCCGGCAGGGTCTTTCATGTCTATTGTTTTTGCGCCTTGTTTGGCAGCAACTCCCTCGTGATTGTTCATTAGGGTGCCAGTAAAAATTTCATCATAAGAATTCTCGTTGTATATGTTGCATTTTAGAACCAGGCCGGTAGAATCCATGAGATGTTTATTCTGCTTTTGGGCATTGATGGCAACATCAAGATGTTCAAAGTAATTTTTATAAATTTCATTCGGTGCCGATCCTGAACTGTCAATAACGATGCCAAATTCCCGCTGCAAAAGGTGAACATTTGGGTTGGTCATTAAATTATTCCCATTACAAGAAAACCTATTTTCCTGTATTTTGTACCCTGAAGATTTATCCAAGAATAATCCGTATAAGGTGTCTTGGTTCGTTTCGATTGTGGTTAATTTAAAAGTGTCCCTCGTAATCACGAGGTTATTTATACTTGAAAAAAATGCGCCACGAAAATTATTTTCAAATCTGGTGTTTTTAACTGAAAAATTATAGGTGGGGTCAAAGCCTAAAGCCCTAATTCCATAACGCAGCCCCTGAAATACCGATGGTGAAATCCGAGGATTTGGACAAGGGACTATTGTTGTTGGGCAATATTCATAATTGTCCACTTGAAAGGAAGATCCAAGACTGTATATACCCGTACCGGCGTCGGAACGAGGTATTGCGTTGGCTGGAGTTGCCAAATTTCTAAAAGTACATCCCAAAAACTGAACTCCTTTAACACCAAGCAAACTTACATAGGCAAAATCACCAGGGGTTGCCCCTGTTAAGAAATCTGGTGTCGTTTCAAATGTTACTCGTTTAAACGAACTTGACTGTCCCCTCAGATTCATAACAAATTCTGCTGCCTTGTAATTATTTCTGAAGGTACAATTCTCACCTTTGATAATTCCACCTGTTGTAGTCCACTCAAAATAGCCATTTTGATCCTTTTTACAGGTTGTAATCCCAATCCTCGAATTTTCAAGAATTGCGCCGTTTTTCATGGAAACCATACCCTGGTAATAGGTGTTCTGTGGTTTATCATATCGGCCCCAGACTTCGATGCCCTGCCAGTAATTGATACATTTATTGGTCAGTACACCTCCATCAACAATCAGTTTTGCACCTTGTTTGACAAAAATTTTTGCCATAGGAGGAAACAACACCCTGCATTTGATAGTGAGGGTATAGGATGAATCGATATAGATACTGTTATTCAATACGGTATCATTGAGCCATGTCTTATTTTGATGTATGAGAAGCGGTGTATTCGCGCTAAAATTACAATCCAAAGAGGTTTCCCACAGTCCGCGTCCAAAAGTTCCTGCACGCACTTTTTTTGTGTTGTCATTTATTTCCAGGTCGGTAACCGGGCAGGTCGGTAAGGCTGTGTTAAATGGCTGCCATTCGGTAAGGGAATTGTCAATATAGTATACCCCGACATCAGTTCCAACCAACAGCCCGTCATTGGATCCGTTCAAATAACGTATGCAATTTACAGGCATGTTGGGGAGTCCAATAGAGCAGTTGATAAATGATGCCCCGCCATTGTGTGAAACAATTACCCTTGAATTGTCACCCCAGGGAGACCAAAAGCCGCTTAAGGTCATCCAGATTGTTTCTCTATCTGTTGGACTGACAACAATATCTGAAACAAAATAATTGCCAAAAATTCCAACTTGATTTATTTTAACGCTATCTGTCAGATTTTTCCAGGTAAGGCCATTATCCTTTGAGCGGAAAAATTTTTTCGGCTGTTCCCATGTGATACCAGAAATTACAACATAAATCCGGGATGTATCTGTAGGCGCAATGCAAAAAGCTCCAATTGCGTTTTTAGGACATGTATCACATTCTGCCTGTGGTATTTGGATTTTAATCAATGGAGCATTAATATCGAGTCGGTTATAGGATTTATAAAGGTTTTCGGCGCCAAAAAAGATGGTTTTTGGATTTTTTGGGTTCAGTGCTAGTGGTGTATTAGGAAAGCGATGCTCACTTCGTACAGTATCCACTGGTACACCTGCCCAGGTATTTCCGCCATCAGTTGATTTCATAATTCCACCGACACCACCTCCCCAAATATTTCCATACATTATAAGCGGAGAATTATAATCAACAAGTATGTTTCCCCAATCACCATATTCATGATCAGTCCATACACCGTTTTCATATTTGAAATAACTATTATCCTGCGATCCGCCTGCAATCGTTTGTGGAATTACATTGGCACTGCCAATTCCATAAAACTGAGTAATTGATAATCCGTTACCATTCAAATTTGTCCATGTATGAATTCCATTGATTGTCTTTGATAAACCTCCATCATTACCGGCGAATAGTATATCACCTTGTCCTGAGTTCCCAACAGTGCTGCCTTTAAGAATTTTCGCATCCCGGGTATCAAAATGATAAGTTGTATCACCTTGTACGCCCTCTGTATAATCCAATCTTTGCCAGAAATTTCCAATTTTCACAAATCTTTGCATGGTAAGACCACCAATATATATAACATTCTGATCGGTGGGCGAAATCAAAAATTCAAATTTAAAAAAACCGACTCCGTTGGAGCAATTTGTTGTATCGATTTCAGTCGTCCATACATTATTAGTGTACTTCCATATTTTTAATCTTTCAATAGTGTCTGAAACTTCATTGCAAGCAACAAAAAGGGCATTTGGATTAACATGTGTAACCGCGAGTTTGAACCTTTCTGTATGTATTGGATGGCCATTATTTGGTAAATTTATATCCAATCGCTCTTTTAAAATCAAATTGGTATCTGAATGCAATGCATTGCTAATTTTCCAAATCTCTTGGCTGTGGCTATTTGCCCAATGCCAATTGCTGGTTGCCACGTAAATTATATTGGCATCTCCTGGTTTCATAACAATGTTGGTACAGTATCTTTTTTCTTCGTTGATAGGGGCCCCAATCCTCGGAATTTTAAGAATGGGCCACCAGTGTGATCCTCCGTCTATCGTTCGTAAGACAGCGGTATCAATAAGTGCAAAGATATGATTTGTATTTGCCGGGTCGATCAATATTTCATTCACAGACTGCTTTGTTGAATTCGCAATCGGATAAAACTGATCCCAGGTTTGACCAGAATTTATTGTTTTAATTATCCCGGAACTGTAACCATGATCACCCATAAATCCACCACCCGTGGCAGCGTAAATAATATTAGCATTATTCGGATCGCCAACGATATCAGTTATTCCATTAATATAGAAGCTACTTCCATCGGTTAGGTTGTGCCAGTTGTGTCCTCCGTCCATAGTTCTCCAAATCCCTGAAGAATTCGTACCTATATAAATGGTATTCATGGATTTATCTGACACGGTG
This sequence comes from uncultured Bacteroidales bacterium, assembly GCA_903926565.1. GTDB lineage: Bacteria > Bacteroidota > Bacteroidia > Bacteroidales > FEN-979 > CAIVAT01. The sequence continues at coordinate 10,023 of CAIYJU010000032.1, read as the reverse complement.
TCAACATAAACTGCAGAAACCTGACCAATATTTTGAATTGCAGATGTTTTCGGTCCTAAAAACTGCCAGTCAGAAAAGATATTTGTTGACCGGGTAAAATACTCCTTATTTTCATAATAATGCTTCATTGCATTACCATAAAGGGAAAAACTACCATTGTCTGCTGGATTACCACTCATAACCCTTGATCGCCAAAATTCCTGCCACCTTATGAACTTAGTATAACCCCCACCCTCTGATAATTTCAGATCAGGATTGGCGTTATAAAAAGTGTTCCAATTATTACAAACTGTGTAATAATTGTCAGAATCCTGAGAGTATGCAAATTCTCCCCATGCTGAAATTAGCAAGAAAATAGTGATTGTAAACAATGAACATTTTTTTCATATCATATAGTTTAGGTGTGAATTTTTTGAAAATTTGAAGTGGTAATTCCATTGAAAATTCCTAAAACTACTAATTTTATGTTGATTTGCATACAAACATATAGAATGAATTATATATATCCTAATATTATCCTAGCTATAATAATAAATTAAAAAATAATGGGTTAAAACAGATTTCCAACTATAAACTACATTTTTTTCTTCACTCTATTAAATTTGGCTTTAACCAACTATTTAGGATTGATGTAATTTATGATCTTCAGCCCCTGATTATCAAATCTTTTCCCTTGACAATCAGCTAAAGTTGACCGCAAAATTTTTTCCTTCAACAACCCTTGATTTGCACTAATTATTTTTTTTCACCTTCCTGATATCTGATCAATGAATGTCTCAATTGCAATGATGCTTTGTTCCTCACTGTAGCAGCGGGGATCGTTGAGATCGCCATTTATCTCCAGGTAAGGGATGCCCGTTGTTTTGAACAGGCGGTTCTGCAACCCGAAGCGGTTGTTTGAATTCCGTGCACAGGTCTTGGATTCGTGGTAGATGATGCCTTGTATGGTGAATTCCCTGAGCAATCCTTCCAGCACAGCTTCTTTTACTGTATCTGTTCGCACAATGAAGAGCTTGCTGTATGCCAGGGCAGATGATTCGAAAGGATTGGAAGAATCGAGATCATCGAAAACCCAGCTGTTGCAATAGGTCGAGGCAACGATGCTGGTATCCAGTTTGGAGAACAACTTAGCCAGGTTGCTCAACCGGTACCAGAGCGGCATGCCTTCCCAGTAAATCCGGTGTTTTTCAACAGGCACCGCACTGATGTTGTTTTCGATTCGTTCCTCAAGTTCTTTCAACAATATTTTATAATAATCGATAGCATGCTGCGTACCACGCATCACCACGATGGGCCCCATGTGTATGGCTGAATCGAAGAAATTGATCGGGGACGGAATATTCTTTGCCTTTTGAAGCACCTGCTTCCAAAGGACGCAACCATCGTGCGATAATCCGACAGTCTCTCTGAACCTGTCAATATCAAATTTTTGACCAGATACCTTCTCGAGTTCAGGAATGATACGATGGTACTGGTCGGAAACGCTTTTGATGATCTCGGGGTTCAGATCGGAGATGCACAGGGGTGTATGGATTCCCACAACAGGTACTTTAAAATGCCGCCCGTAAAAGCTGAACCAGTCTTCTACCTCCCGGCATTGATTGGTATTAAAGACAAGGATGTCAGGGCTGGGGACGGCGCTGAATCCACTTTTTTGAAGCGGGGTCTCATTTTGCAGGAACGCTCCGATGTCGCTGGTAAGGTATGAGCAGATGTCGGGAGAATAGCCATGAGCGACTGCGGTGGGAATGTATTTGTCGGCGTTTTTCCCTGCACCCAGCATGGCGCCATGGTTTTCGGGAAAATAGACCTCGAATCCCATGGAATAGAGCAATTCGGCCGGTCCGACACTGGTACACCAGGCAATTTTTTTGTTGCGTGTTTCTGCGGCATCTTTCAGCCTGGCAAAATAGCCATCCATCGTTAGGCGGAGGTCATTGGCTGACTGAAGTCTGACGAGTTCGGACTTGGCGGGGGTTGGGTTATCGTTCATAAGTTCACCTCACCCCCCGGCCCCCTCTCCTGGAGGAGAGGGGGAGCTGGGGGCTCCGGAAATTTTAATTGTTTAACAATTCTTCCAGATTGGTTTTCTCTTTTCAATGAAGGCATTGATTCCTTCGTTGGCATCATGGGTTTCCATCATCTCCTTCACGTACATTTCGGAAAATTCAGGAAGGTGTTTGAGCATGAAAAAGTCGAAAGATGCCCTGGCCGCCCGGGTGGCAAACCTCAGGGCTGAAGCGCTTTTTCCAAGGATATTCTTTCTGATCCATTCATCTGTGGCTGTATCCAAAGCAGCCTTGTCCTCATACACTTCATTGACCAGGCCCATTGCCTTGGCTTCATCTGCCGAGATGATTTTCCCGGTGATCAGCAACTCTTCCGCCCTGGCATTTCCAACTTTTAAAGGCAGCATCACGGAAGCCGGGGGTGCAAAAACCCCCAGGATAATCTCCGGCTGGCCGATTTTTGCGCTTTTATCAGCGAAAATAAAGTTACATGCCAGCGGTAATTCAAAGCCTCCGCCAAGACATTGTCCTGACAACTTAGCCAGTGTCGGGATATGGAGGTCAATGAGGGTAAAAAACATCTTGTGAAAACCTTCCAGCATGGCAGCGGCTCTCTCTTTTGTATGCTCTGCAACACTTGCTCCGTAAGAGAAATTGTTACCGGCACCTTCGAAAGTGATCAGTTTAATATCCTGTTTATGTTTGAGTGAAGCGAGGAATTCTGTTATTTCGCTCATCATTACTGCGTCAAGGATGTTGGCTTTGCCATCATCAAGGATTATGCGGGCAATGGTATTCTCGTGTAAAAATTCAACTTTGATTTTTTGCATGGTATTTTGAATTTACAATCATGTCATCCCTTCGGGATTTAACCTGACATCAAACTTCATGTTCTACAATCCTGTCATCCCTTCGGGATTCCTCCAGGCGCTACACTTCATTTTCAGGAAATTGAGGCGAAATCGCGCGGATCAGATCATCGTTCCATTCATGGCCTTCGGCAAGCAATTGACGGAGTTTGATGAAGTCGGCCTCCCGTTTGTCTTTGGGGCCGTCATTGAACGCGCGGAACCCTGCCTTGCCTTCGGTCATCATGTTTAAAGCCAGCCACTCCCTGTTGCTCTCCTTGTTCTTATCCCAGTGTTCGAGCTTGTGTTTCCGAAGGGAATTCAGGGTTTTACTCAGGCAATTCGGCATCAGGTACATCAGCTTCGTGCAAAATTTCTCGACGGCCATATCGAGCATTTCAAGATCCATCACCCCTGATTTTACGAGCTCCTTCGCTTTCGCAAGCTCTTCGCCCGACTTCATTTTTCCATAGATAAGCTGTCCTTTTGAATTCACCCATTGATCAGTATAAACCAGAGGGTTTGGAATAAATTCACCATTTACCTTCAGGGCCGGTACAACCTCCGTGAGCAGTCCCGATTTCAATGCTTCATGAGCCGACCATGGATCACAAACCGTGCAGGAAAACATGGCGCTTTCAATGCCTACAAAGAGCGGAAGAAAGTCGGTTGACCCGCCATCCGGGGCACTGCCGTGCTTCGGGCCTGCCTGGCCAAACCTGGCAAAATCCTGTGCAATCGAAAAATCGCATGCCATCCCGATCTCCTGTCCGCCACCGATGCGCATCCCGTTAACCCTGCATACCACAGGTTTGTCGTTCATGAGGATGGCAGAGACCATGTCGTTGAAAAGACGCATGTATTGCTTGTATTCCTGCGGATTCCCGGCGTAATATTCGGCATATTCCTTCGTATTGCCACCGGTGCAGAATGCCTTATCGCCTGCTCCGGTGAAAACGACTGCCACGACGCTTCGGTCGTTGGACGCTTCGCGCATGGCCAGGATGACCTCCTTCACAGCTTCAGTTGTATATGAATTAAACTGCTGCGGGTTGTTCAGGATGATCCAGGCGTTGAAGAGTCCGTCGACGGGGTTTCCGCTGTGATCCCTGCACGGGCGTTTTTCAAAGATGATCTCCTTGTATGCAACTTCTGTAAGATTGTGACTCGCTAACATACCTTTTACTTTTATGGTTTATACATGAACAAATATAAATGTCAATCAATTTTCTCTGCGGTTCTCCGCGAAAAAAACTCCGTGGTTCTCTGCGTCATTTTTTTTACCGCAGAGAACCGCGAAGGATACGCAAAGAGCCGCAGAGGGTGTTTTCATAATCAAATCCGGTTAATCGAAATCGGGAACCAGCACCGATCGTTTTGAATAAACATGATTCAGTGTATTCCTGAATACTTCATTGATTTTCGAAAGCGGGAATGTCTCAACAAAATCCTCAATTTTCAATTTACCTGTTGAAATCAGGTCAACAACTTCAGGATAGAGTTCCGGTTTGCAACCCCAGGTACCAATGAGTTTGGCATCAAAGGCCATCAGGTTGCTCAGGCGAACCTCTGTGCGGTCGAGGGTAAATCCGACAATTGACAGGGTAGATGTGAACGTAAGCAGGTTGAACCCCAGTTCCTGTCCGGGCTTTGTGCCCGACATTTCGAATATCTTCCAGCCATAACGGGAAACGCCGAGTGTTTTGGCAATTTCCCTGACCTGGTCCTTAATTGCTTTGATGTCAAGCCCCTTCACGTTCAGGGTTGCATCGACACCATGTTTTCTGGCGGTTTCCAGTTTGGTTTCATCGATGTCAAGGGCCAGCACTTTGGCCCCAAAGATCCTGGCGATCAGGGCTGCATAGATACCGACACCCCCAACGCCAATCACGATGGCAAGGTCGCCGGAATCAAGTTCTGATTTTTTAATTACCTGGTATGGGGTGGATATGGCATCGGCAATGACCGATAATTTCTCCAGGGGATACTTTGTTAAAAGTGCATCAGGAACCGGGCATAGAAACCTGGCAGGAATTTTAATATGTGAGGCAAACCCACCATGAAGGTCATTGCCCGGCATCAGTTGTTTCTGACACATGTTGCTGCGCCCCTTTTTACACAATTCACATTCGCCGCAGGGGAGCACCGCCGGGACGATCACATTTTTCCCGACCCATTCTGCAGGGCCGGATACAACAGTTCCACTGATCTCATGCCCGAGCGTGAGGGGAAATTCTTTTTTTGTCTTCACACCGTCGTGCCAGAAACTCAGGTCAGTATGACACACACCGCATCCGGCAATTTTCACCAGCGCTTCATGCGCTTCAGGATCGGGGAGGGCGCTTTCGACAAGTTCAAAATCGGCATTCAAAGCCGTCATCTGCCAGGAGTACATTTTCTCATTCATAATCTTATGTTAAAAGGTCAGCAAATTATCTGGTTTACTTGCATCGGCCAACACCATCCTTGCACGAAATGGCATTGACGAGGTTTGTAAGCACAAGGTTTATGGGTGTTTTGATGTAGTGCTTCCTGCCGTAGTCAACGATTTTACCATTCATGTAATCGATTTCGGTTTCACGCTTGTTGATTAAGTCAACAGCGAGCGAAGGCATGTGATTACCTGCATTGTTGAGATACCGGATGGCCAGTTTGATGAAATTGTCGGGGAGTTTTATCTGTTCGGCATTCGCAACCTGAACAGCTTCGTAAATAATCTGTTCTATGACTTCAAGGGTGTCCTTGTTGGTCATTGCCTCCTTCATTGTAAGCCTGGAGATGGCGCATAAAGGACTGAGTGCGGCATTCAGGATGGTTTTCTCCCATATCTTGTCGTTGATGGTAAAGGCGTTCACCGGCTCGGTGGCAAGCTGAACGCCTGACAAAGCGTTTGCAATCCATTTGGCCAGCTCTTCCTGTGAATCGTCCATCGACCCGATGTAGTTGGGTGGATTAAAAAAGTTGATCGCGGTGACGTTGGGTGCCTGCAGGTTACCGGCGAAATTGATCACCATCCTGAGAATGGAAGATTCAGGGAAGTGGCCCTGGTACTTTTTCCCGATGTCGATCCCGTTCTGGGCACTGAGTAGGAAAACCTCTTTTTTCAGGTTCCCCTCGATTTTATTTACGATTTTATCGACATGATAATCCTTAACGGCGGATACCAGGATGTCAAAATCATGTTCGAGCATCTCTTCCACGGAATAGTAAACATACTTAAAGAAGGTTTTCTTTTCGATTTTCGAAACAATCTCAATACCTTCCCTGCGGATAAGGTTGAGTTTATCCCTGTCGAGGTCGGTAACGGCAACTTCACAACCAGCCAGCTTGAAATGTACCGCAAGCGTTTGACCTATTGGTCCCAATCCAATGATCCCGATGTTATACTTTTTATCTTCCATGGTTTCTGTGTTGTTTTAATGATTTAATTTTCAGGTCAAAGTATTATTCTGGCGTCAACCACATGAATTTCATCACCGATGGCAAACAACGGGTTCAGGTCAAGTTCCCGGATCACCGGAAAATCATTGACGAGCATGGATATCCGTTGTATGATTTCAGATGTTTTTTCGATGCTGATCCCTTTTTCTCCGCGGAAACCATGAATCAACGGAGTGGCTTTAACGGAATGGATCATGGAGATGGCTTCTGTGTCGCTGACCGGGCTGATTGAAAAAACAATGTCTTTCAACACTTCAACAAAGATCCCGCCGAGTCCGAACCCGATGATGTGCCCCACACCCTCCACTGCTTTGGCACCGATGATCAGTTCCCGTCCTTTGGGAAGGAATTTCTGCACAAAAAAGCGTATCCCGGCTCCGAGGTTTCTGATCATGGTTTCCATAACCATGGTTGCCTCCCCGGCATTCTGAATGTTCACAGCTACGCCCCCCACATCACTTTTATGAATGATCTGCTCCGAATCTGCTTTAATCACCACCGGGAATCCGATCCCTTCAGCTGCGGCAAGGGCTTCCTGAAGATTACCGGCTACTTTCCAGGAGGCAACAGGGACATGGTAAGCTTCCAGGATGCCATACACCTCTGTTGCGGACAGTACTTCACGATTTTGCGAAGAGGCATTTCCGAGGATTGAACGGACAGTATCTTTATTTACATCTGTAAAATTTCTCACACAACCTGCTTCTGCTGATCGGATTCCATTGTACCGAACGAGGGAATGGAGCGCCCGTGCAGCAGTTTCGGCGAAATCAAAACATGGAATTTCCCCGTCTTTGAGAATTTTAGACGTTCCTCCCCATTTCTCCTTATCAGTCATATAGTTGCAAACGATTGGCTTGGTGCCTGCCTTTGCAGCTGCTGCGATTTCGCGGGCCACATTTTCGCAATCGACAAACGGAGGGGTGACGAAATTGATGTAGATGCTGTCGAATTGTGGTTCCTGCATCATCACTTCGAGTGCGCTTTTGAAATGTGCGGGACCAGCAGTTGCCACCACATCCAGGGGGTTCCTGACGGATGCCGATTCCAGCATCGTGCCATGCAGTTTCTCTGCGGCTTTTTCCGAAAGTGGCGGTATCTCCAGGCCGCAACTGACCAGTTCGTCGATGGCGATAACAGATGGTCCGCCGGTGTTGGTGATAATTCCCACCCTGTTGCCTTTGGGAACAGGCTGGGAAGAGAGTGCAACGGCAGCATGGCACAGATCTTCCTGGCTCCGGAATGTAAGAATGCCGGCTTTTTTATAAATCAGATCCATGGATATGCTGCCAGCCAGCCCGCCGATGTGCGACCTTGAAGCTTCTGCCCCCTTGTCGGTGCGGCCTGCCGTGATGGCCAGCACAGGTTTCCGGGTAGTGACCTGCCTGGCAATAGAAATAAATTCCTTCGGATTTTCGATACTTTCGGCATAAAGCACAATGGCCCTGGTCTCTTCGTCTTTGCCATAATAGCTTAAGATCTCCGTAATGGAGACATCCGACCCGTTTCCGTTGGATGCATACATCCGCTGGCCGATACCCATGTCGTAAAATGCCTGCATGAGCACGGCGCCGACCCCGCCACTCTGAGCCACTACAGAGATATGGCCGGGTTTCGGATAGGTGAAGGTGAAGTTACAGTAGGCATTGAACTCAGGGTCGGAGTTAATGATGCCCTGGCAGTTTGGCCCGACGACCCTTATTCCGTATTTTCGGGCCCTGGAGAGAAAATCCTCCTCCAAAGCCTGTCCTTCAGCGCCCATCTCCTTAAAGCCTGCAGTGTTGACAATGATCGCCTTAACACCTTTCTTTCCGCAGTTCTCTACCTCTCCCGGCACAAATGGCGGGGGAATGACAATATGTGCAAGATCCACTTCACCGGGAACATCCAATACAGAGGGATAGGCTTTCAACCCTCGGATCTCGTCGACCTTTGGATTGATCGGATAGACAGGACCCCTGAAGTTATAGTGCAGCAGATTCTTAATGATGACATTGCCAATGGACAACTCTTTTACCGAAGCGCCGATCAGGGCAACGGATTTTGGTTTGAATAAGGGGTCAAGATTATCGTTCATTGATATAATATTTGAAGCTTAATTTCCACATCTCTGTCCCCCTCTCCCTCGGGAGAGGGGGTGCCGGGGGTGAGGTAGACTAATTTTTTCCGGCTGAAAGTTTATAATGCCTGAACCCGCCCCAGATTGCCGCACCTATGGCCCCGGCATAGATCGAATCCCCGTGCGACCTGATCTCGAGGCCCAGTTTGCTTGCATCTGCCAGCTCTTTAACAGCCTGGATCATCCCGATATTCATGGCCATGCCCCCTGTAAGGGCCACCGGAGATGTTGCCTTCAGTGATGAGAGCAATTTGACAATCTTATTGGCAATGGAGAGGTGAATTCCTTTAATGATGTCGGGTGTTGCTATTCCCCTCGAAACCATGTTGATCACATCGGTTTCGGCAAGCACGGAGCAGATACCTGAAGGGGTTTCCGGGTTAACTGATTTCAGGGAGGTCTCCCCAACATCTTCGATAGCCAGGCCAAGGTAACGTGAAATATTCTCAATAAACTGCCCTGATCCCGATGCACATTGTCCTGTCATTTTATAATCCAGCACTCTGCCTATCTCATTGATCTTTATAGCTCTGACGTATAATGCTCCCATATCAACCACCGTGAGTGAACCGGAATTGAGGTAAACTCCACCTTTGGCATGGGTGGTCATGCTGTAAAAATGTCCATGCTTCCGCTGAAGCATCTCTCCTTCACCGGTTGTGGCGAGATAATTTATATCACTGTATTTCAGGTTGTTTTTTTCAAGAATATGATCAATGAGGAGGTCGGCCACCATCTCGGGGTTTCTTTTCCTGATCTTTTCGGTCTCTTTATCGATGATCACAGGGGTGTCTGAATAGGACAACAGAACTGCCTTGATGTTGCTGCTGCCGATATCAACCCCGAGTGTGTAAATTTGCTGACTCATGTTTTAAATTTTAAACAACCTCATTAACTTCTTCTTGCGAACATGGCACCACCCAGGGCACCCATGAATATTGAATCAGTATGGACATTGATCTTGATATCCTTCCCGTAATTCTTCAAAACAAGGTCAGATACATATTTCAGAACTGCCTGGTTGCGCGCCACTCCGCCGGTAAAAGTGAATTCATTGCGCACGCCACCTGAACGAGCCAAAAGTGACATGGCACGCATGACGATGGCCCGGTGCAGTCCGGCAAGAATATCCGACCTTTTCTGGCCAACATTGAGCAATTCCCTGATCTCAGCTGCAGCGAATACAGTGCATGTGGAGCAGATGTTCACCTCGCTGGTGGCCTCCATGGCAAGCGGACCCAGTTCATTGAGGGAGATGTTGAATTCATCGGCGATGTAGCCGAGGTATCTTCCGCAGCCGGCAGCACAGCGATCGTTCATATAAAAGCTTGTTACCAGTCCGTGGCTGTCAACCTGGATGGCTTTTGTATCCTGGCCCCCGATATCGAGAACGGTTTTGGTGGCAGGGAATACTGCGTGTGCTCCGAAGGCATGGCAGAGAATTTCCGACCGGATCGATTTCTCAGGGAATGGCAGCAATGCCCTTCCATAGCCCGTGCCAACCATGTTGGTGATGTGAATGTCGAGACCGGCAACAAAGCTGATGTGCTCTTTCAACGAGTCATAAATATGTTTATAGTTGCCTTTCAGAATGTTCAGTTCGCTG
>CAIYJU010000031.1 GCA_903926565.1 uncultured Bacteroidales bacterium | reverse complement strand
TTTGGAAACCGGATTATATTGAAACGGGTAAGCAATAAGCGTTTGACCACGGACATCACGGATGATGTATGGTTCACGGGTGCCGGCAATTGATCCGGGGTAGAAACCATCTGTGGAATAACTTGTACCGTAGGTGTATGGCACCGTTGACGGGTCAACATCCCTCATGATCATTCCTTTTGAGGGGGCAATCAGCATGTCCGGATAATCTTTATAATCAGATGAAATGACCCTGTAACTCATCCCGGCCTGATCCGGGATAACCAGTGAAGCTGTGAATTTGGGCAGATCAGGCGATCCTGCCTCCAGGATGGGGGTGGATTTCTCAACTTCGACTGAAAAAGCCGAGCCATTGGGTGTTTGCACTTCACGAAGGCTGAATCCATCCATGGAGAACTGAACGGTTGACCGCTCAATGGTTGAAGCGACCAGCCTGATGTTGGCCGGGGCAGGTAAATTGCTGTTGATTCCAACCCAGTTTCCGGTAAATCCGAATGCCGTCCATGATAACATGGCAAGAAGTACAAAAGTTTTACGCATAAAAATCAATTTTAAATTGTTAAATGCTTTTGAAACATAACAAAGTTACAATTTATACCAATACGTTAAACAGCAGAATAAAATATTAAGCGTGTATTGATTTGAAATGGCAGTAATTATGTATGTTACCTGGGTTTTATTCCGGCCTGGTTATCGTGGTATCAACCTTACGGATGTTATAAACCGGGTAAACAGCTGACAGGATACCGATCAGCATCACCGTAAAGAAGATGATTAAAAAGTCGGCTGCCTTCATCACGACCGGATAGGCGCTTACCACAAAGCTGCTGTCGGCCGAACCCAGTCTGACCAGGCCGAACCGGATCTGAACCCAGCATACAAGTGCTCCGAGTGTCAGTCCAAGCACAGCACCAATGAGCGAGATCAGAACACCTTCAAAGAGGAAGATACGCCGGATCAGATTCGGACCGGCACCCAGGCTGCGTAATACCGCGATATCTTTTTTCTTATCAAGAATAAGCATGGTCAGGGTCCCGATTACATTGAAGGTGGCGATGATGAGGATCAGTGTGAGGATCATGAAAATGTAATTCTTCTCTGAAACCATGATCTTGTATAGGATTTCCTGCTGCTGATACCGGTTTTTGATGGTAAACTGATTCCCCAGCAGAGTTTTAATTGCCGATTGTACTTCTGAACCATCTGCATCCTTTGCCAGGTCAATTTCGAGAGAAGTGCGCTCCTCTCCATAGTCAAGCAACTTCTTCACAAACCGCAGCGGCAGGATGGCGTATTTCACATCATACTCATACTGGACCTGAAAAAAACCTGACGGGAAAATAATCTCTGTATTGAAGGCATTTTCAAAACCACCGGAAAAACTGGCATCCCGCCGCGGGACATAAACGGTAATCGGGTTGATGTAGTCCTGCAGATTGGCGTTGAGGGTTCCTGCCACACCATAACCGAGCAATGCGTAGTCTTTGTCGCCATCCTCCAGCATGAAATTACCTTCCACCATCATGGTGTCAAGTCCGCTCATCTGCATGAATGCATCGCTTACCCCCTTCAGGGTGACAATGCTCTGGTTGTCTTTGTATTTTAATAACGCATCTTCTTCGATCACTTCTGTAATGTGAAGTACCCCCGGGATTTTTTGCAACTGTGCAAGTGGAAAGGTCTTCAGGTCGAATGTCTTGCCATGGCCGGGAGTGATCTGAATGCCGGGATTGAACGAACTGAACAGGGAAACAACCAGCTTGTCAAACCCGTTGAATACGGAGAGAACAATAATCAGCGCCATGGTGCCAATCGCAACCCCAACCACTGAAATCCCTGAAATAATGTTGATGATGTTGTGAGATTTCTTTGAAACCAGGTACCGGCGGGCGATGTAGAACGGAAAATTCAAAAATATATGATTTTGAGATTTGCTATTTACGAATCAGTCGGTTAATCAGATGATATACGTTAATGCGCTCTTAAATTTCGCAATTTGACTTTGCAATTTGCAATTTGCATTTTTTTTATTTCCAGGCTTTCACAATCAATCCCGTACCTGTTTCATGTGCCATGATCGTATCCAACCAGTTACAGAAGAAGGCAACAGGATAGGTAACCAGGTAATAAATTGGGAGAAGGATGAAAAAGAGTTTGGTGGCATTCAGCATCAGGATCGGGTATTTCATCGAGAGTTTCCATGCGATCTTCCCGGGCGTTCCATAAGTAAACCGGGCCTCTGTTTTAGTGAACCCTGCTCTTTTCAGTTTATCCTGAATTTCAATGATGTTGTATCCGTCGCGAACATGTTCGTCGATGAAAGATTCGCCTTCTTCATGATCGTGAACATCGGAACCACCCTGGTCAGAGGGAGTCGAAATCAGCAGCATTCCCTTTTGTGTAAGGGAATCATAGAAGTTCCGGAATACTGCCTCATCGTCGGCGATGTGTTCCATCACATCCACTGAAAGGATGAAGTCGAACCGGTCGGGTTTGGAAAACTGAGTGAGGTCGGCCTTTTCAAAAAGCACGTTTTTCCGGCCAATCCCGGTGAAAAAAGCATTGCAATCGGCAATCTGTTCGTCTTTTACATCCACTGCATCCACAAACCAACCGGGATGAAGGCCCGTGAGAAAATAGGTGTACTGGCCAAACCCGGAACCTGCATCCAGGATAAACCTGCTGGTTTTTGAGGCACCATGCCGGGTTTCGCCAGCCCATTTCCTGATCTCCCTGCGCACATGCCACGCCCGCAGAAGCAACAGATCGAGGAGTTTATAAAACACGATACGCAGGAAAGGTGTTTTGTTGAACACTGTTCCCAGTGTTCTTTTTATCGGATCGTACTGCATAAATTAAAAATAAATTCAAAATTTTGTATGGCAAACCAGACCTTCCAGGTTTTTAAAACCTGGAAGGTCTAAGTAAGTTACTTGAGCAAACTATCTATATTTTCGATGTAATCCAGCGAATCATCCAGGAAAAACTGCAGTTCGGGCATGACACGCAGCTGGTTGTGCACACGCAACGCCAGGAAATGACGGATCTCACGGCCATGATGCCGGATTTTCTCGAGCAGCACCTGTTTATCTGTGGTGATAAACAAACTCAGGTGAACCTTGGCGATGGCCAGGTCCTTGCTCACCTGGACCTTGGTTACCGTGATCAAAGCCCCTCCAAAGAGGTTTCTGCTCTCCTGTTGGAAAATGACGCCCAGGTCCTTCTGGATCAGGCGTGATATCTTTTGTTGACGGGTCGATTCCATGGTGCAAAGGTAGTGAAAATTTGGTAAATGGTCGCTCCCCCTCTCCCTGGGGAGAGGGGGTCAGGGGGGTGAGGTGAATTTTCCTAGGATCGTTAATAAAATAACAATACTTTTGGCGCCTTTATTGATTTACTCACAAAACCTAACGAACAATGCGACAACACAGGAACTTGAAAATGCTTGCCATGCTGGTAATTTTTGCCGGGCTTCCCATACTATCTTCTGCAGCCGAAGAGGCTGGAAGCACCCTTGCTTCAGGGGTGACTGACGATCAGCAATACAACCGGGCCATACACATCATGGCCATGCTGCTCATCGGGTTCGGATTTTTAATGGTATTTGTCAGGAAATACGGACGGTCGGCGCTGACAGCCACCTTTTTGCTGGTGAGCACCTCCCTTCCGATGTATATGCTGATCAACAGGGTAGGCCTGGGGACTGAAGACGGGGAAATCAGGAGGCTGATCCTGGCAGAATTTGGAGCTGCCAGCCTGCTGATCGCAGCAGGCGCCGTGCTTGGCCGGCTGAAGATGCAGCAATACGTTCTTCTTGGGTTGCTATTTGTGCCATTTTACATGTTGAATGAATGGATTGTGCTGAATGGTGGTTTGGGGCTTATCAAGGCCGGCGGGGTTGTCGATACCGGAGGTTCGATCGTGATCCATGCCTTTGGTGCGATTTTCGGGTTGGGTGTTGCTCTTACAATGACTACAAAGCAGGAGTTTGAAAAGACCATCGAAACCGATGCAACCAGCGACCGCTACTCGATGCTCGGCAGTATGATGCTCTGGATCTTCTGGCCCAGTTTCTGCGCTGCCCTGGTACCTGCCGCACAAATGCCCCATACTGTGGTCAATGTGATCCTTGCACTGTGCGGATCAACCCTCACCACCTATCTCGTTTCCGTATCCATCCGCAAGAAGATCAGCATTGCCGATATTGCCAATGCTGCCCTGGCGGGAGGTGTAGCCATCGGCTCAACCTGTGCTGATGCAAGTCATACGATGTCGGTGATCATCGGTATCATGGCCGGCGGACTCTCGACCTTCGGGTTTGCCGTGATCCAGTCAAAGCAGCAGAAACTAATGAAAATCATTGATACCTGCGGCGTAACAAACCTGCACGGACTTCCAGGATTAATGGGAGGTTTGGTTGCCCTGCCGGTTATTAAAGGATTGCACATGGAGAGCCAGCTCATGGGGATCCTCATCACCATCGTGGTTGCATTTCTGACAGGGATGGTTACCGGGAAAGTGCTGCCATTATTCGGCCGTAAGCTGGAAGCGTATGATGATGCGGATGAGTTTCTCGATGCGGAGAGCTAGCTAACTGCGGACTTAAGTCCGCAGTTATTTCCCCAGGTTGAAATCGCGCGTAAGGCTGATGGCAAAAGAGTAGGCCGGCGTCATCTGTTTGCCGTTGTAATACTTGTAAACCGGGATGTCGTAACTTGCGGTGAGGTTCCATTTCCCGGCGATGCTGTAACTTAATTGCGGTGAAACGGTGACAAGGTCAAACCCTGAATTGACTACCTTATGGTCGGTTTCGGTATTGAGGTAATCTTTGTCGTTCGTCTTCCATTCATTCCGCACCTGGAGGAGTCCGAAAAAATACTTTGCGATCTTTTTGGAGACAAATATTGAGTTCAGCAGGATGTTGCCATATTTATAATCCTGCTTGTTTGCAAAATTATAGTCATAACGGTTGATGGAAAATAGCCGCAACGAAATTGAGGGAAATCCCTTATTGAAAAAAAGCATTTCAGAAACCCCGAATGCATTGGTGGAAGGCTGTACATCCGCATTTAATTTTGCACCGTCAACATACTGAGGATTGGTCGAAAGAGGGAACCTGATTCCAAAACCTGTTGTGAGCTCAAGTTGCTGAACAGGCCGGATGATGGTGCCGTATTTAAAGGTGAAGGTCCCGTTTGAGAAACCGGATCCCCTGATCGTATCACCGCGATTCCAGTACTGCGTTTTATTGATAAAATACCCGGCATCAAGTTCGATCGTCAGCCGTTTGGTAACTCCATATGCAACGGCCACACCGGCAAAATTGAATTTGGAATTTGAAACCTCTGCCGGTCCGCCGGTTTTAGGCACTTTATGATCCTTTTCGTAAAAATCAACGGAAGAGCTGTGTCGGTAATAGGAAATTCCCCTAAGATAATTTTTTCCAAGAACCCCCACATAAACGGATGCACCGACAGGGCTGCCGGTTGAACAGCATTGGGCATTGGCATTAAAGGAAAGGAACAGGGAGACAGTGCTGATAATCAACACCAGCGCCGGCTTAGTTATGCGACCTGACAACGATGGTTTTTGTTTCAGAGTGGCTGTATTTATCTGTTACAGTGCAGGAAATGGTAAATTTATCCTCATGACAAACCGTCCATTCCCTTTTTGCACCATTTCCGGTGAAGGTTCCATATGCTGCGGACCATTCGTAATTCAGACCATCGCCGGTAGCATTGGCTGTCAGGGTGATAAGGTCGTTAACTTTGACAACGGTATCATTCGCTGAAATGCTGCTGAACTTAAACGTTGCGTTTGTGTCCGGGGTTGGAGTGGTTTTGCTTTTTGAGCAGGATGCCAGGATTACAACGGTAACCAGACAAAGTATTGATATAAGCTTTCTCATTTTGCGCAGGGTTTTTACATTACAAATATACAGAATAAATATTTCAAAGTAATTAAATACATAAATATTTGAATTCAGTCTAAATACTGGCCATGACACCCTGACGGGGACCATCACCCTGACGGGGTCAGCCACCCTGACTGGGTTCAACATTTTCCCAAACATGAATTATTCACCATAAAATCCTATCTTTGCGGCAATGAAAAGCTTTTTCAAAATCCTTCGTTACGCCGGGCCATACTGGATTTATGCCATGCTTAACGTTGTTTTCAACATCCTTTCTGTCTTCTTTTCCCTGGTACAGTTCGGGCTGTTCATCCCGGTGCTGCAGATGCTTTTTAACAATCTGCCAATTCCCCATTCAGCGCCACCGATGAGGTTGGAGATCGATGCACTGAAGGATAATTTCTATTTTTATTGCGGCAGGTTGCTTGAAATGTATGGCAAGGAGCAGTTGCTTGTATATATATGCATCACCATCGTTGTTTTGTTTTTCCTTAAGAACCTCTTCCGCTACCTCGCCATGTTTTTCCTGGCCGTTGTACGCAACGGCGTGGTGAAAGATCTTCGGAGTGACCTCTACCTTAAAATTCTGATCCTTCCATTGTCCTATTTCAATGAAAAGCGAAAGGGGGATATCATTGCCCGTATGACTACTGACGTACAGGAAGTTGAATGGTCCATCATGAGTTCCCTGGAGATGGCCTTCCGGGATCCGATCACCATGATTACCTACCTTATTACCTTGTTTGTTATCAGTCCTTCACTAACCGTTTTTGTCCTGGTACTCCTCCCGGTCAGCGGCTTTTTCATCGGACGCATCGGCAAAAGCCTGAAACGCACCTCCGATAAGGGCCAGGCAAAAATGGGGATGCTTCTTTCCATGATCGAGGAGACCATCTCCGGCCTTCGCATCATCAAGGCATTCAACGCCATCGGGTTTGCCGACAACCGGTTCCGCAAAACGAACCAGGAATATAACCGCCTCATGGTCAGGTTATACCGGAAACGTGATCTGGCTTCGCCCTTAAGCGAGTTTCTCAGCGCCTGCGTGGTATCCATCGTGTTATGGTATGGAGGAAAACTGGTATTTACCCCGGGGAATTTCCTGGATGCAGCTGCATTCCTCGTTTACCTTGGGATTTTCTCCCAGCTGATGCCACCGGCCAAGGCCATCACCCAGGCTTTTTACAACATCCAGAAGGGAGCCGCATCTGTTGACCGCATCGAACAGGTTCTGGGAGAACCGGAAGTGATCGAAGAAAAATCGGATGCGATCGAAAAGAGAGAGTTCTTTTCAGAAATTGAATATAGGAATGTCAGCTTTTCTTATGTTGACGAGCCGGTTCTCAAACAAATTAACCTGTCGATTAAAAAGGGAAAAACCATCGCAGTGGTCGGCCCTTCCGGTGGAGGGAAGTCAACACTGGTAGACCTTCTGCCCCGCTTTTATGATTGTATCGGCGGAGGAATATTTATTGACGGCGTGGATATCCGTAACCTCGTGATCCGCGATTTGCGCGGACTGATGGGAATTGTTTCACAGGAGACCATTTTGTTTAACGACACGGTGTTCAGCAACATCGCTTTCGGAATGGAGAACATCTCTGAAGAGGAGGTAATTGCAGCTGCAAAAGTTGCCAATGCCCATGAGTTTATTGAAAAGATGCCCCTGGGATATGCCACCAACATCGGCGACCGCGGTACAAAACTTTCAGGCGGGCAGCGCCAGCGGCTCAGTATTGCAAGGGCAGTACTCAGAAACCCGCCAATTCTGATCCTCGATGAGGCGACCTCCGCCCTGGATACAGAATCAGAACGGCTGGTGCAGCAGGCACTTGAAAACCTGATGCGTCATCGTACTTCGATCGTCATCGCCCACCGGCTTTCCACCATCCAGTTTGCCGACGAGATCATTGTACTTCAGAGTGGAGAACTGGTCGAACGTGGCAGCCACAACGACCTCCTTGAACGGAATGGCGTTTACCGGAAATTATACGACTTGCAATCTTTTGTTTAGAACACCACCCGCCACCTGTCCACCTAAACCTCAGCCATCGTAATCATCACCGCCTCCAGCTTTTTCTTCATCAGCTTTACCCTGCAGTCAAAATTGTTGACAATAAGCGAGAAGATAAGTTTACGGCCTGTGACCGTGGTGACATAACCGGCAAAACTTTTCACCTGGTTGATGGTCCCGGTTTTTGCATGGATTCTTCCTACTGCTGCACTCCCTTTCATGGCCCTGTGGAGCGTGCCGGTGAGTCCGGCCAGCGGAAGAGATTCATAAAAAACCTGGAAATAGGGCGAGGTCCGCATAGCGTAGAGGGCATCAACAAGTTGTTTAGGGGAGATCGCATTGTTGCGCGACAGTCCGTTACCGTCGTAAAAACTCATGCCTTCCGTATCCACGCCTTTGGTGGTCCAGAAATCGAGGATGGCCCGGGCGCCGGCTTCCGTTGTCGCTTTGTTGTAAACTTTCCCCCCGATTTTCCGGAGCAGTTTTGACGACCTCCAGTTTACACTCATCTGGTTTGTAATTGTTACCTCCGGAAAAATCGGTTTCCCGAAATATTCCAACGCTGCTCCGGTTACGAAAATTTTCAGGGTGGAAGCAGGCATCATGAGTTGCTTCGCATGATAATCAGCCACAACCACGGGGTCTTTGGCTGTTACATCCACAACCAGGTATCCCAGTGAAGCATTTTGGAGTAACGGGTCAGTCTGGAGAAGTGTAAGTGCCTGAATTATCGAGTCATAGCCAGGGTTGGGCGCCTTCTTCTCAACAACCGGAAGTCCATTGTGTACTGAAGATGCCGGGTTGTTATTCTGACAGGAAAACAACAACGGCAAAAAAATCAGTAAGGATATCAGTGTTTGTCTTGATGGCATGACAGGATGCAATTTTTTTTCCAAAGATCGGAAAAAAAATTGCAGGTCGGATTAAAAACTGCAGATTGGAATTTCTTCTGACGGGAAAAACCATTTTGTGGTTCCACAGGTATAATTGTGATCAATCAAAATAATAAACTCAAATTGTATATGATGTTAAAAATAGGGTATATTTGATGAAGTTTTACACAAACACCTGCTTCCTGTTAAATTAATGCAATGAGCGCCAAAGATCTTTCCATAATGACGGCTGATGAGGAGCGTGCAATTGTCAATGCATGGAAATATTACCCGATGGAACTTCTTTTTCATTTTGTCAGCGCATCCGGGCATGGGGAAGAGGTATCTGACGTAATTGAAAAAACGGAACCGGATATTCAGGATCCGGGGGAGTCTGCCGAAAATTATTCCCTGATTAAATCAGCAAGTGTACGCCCCGTGTTCCTGGTTGCCGAGGATGAACTGATTAACCGGGCATACCTGGTAACAATACTGGAAAAACATTCATCCGCAATTTTTGTTGCATCGAATGGTTTGGAAGCTGTGGATATGTGCCAGGCGCATCCGGAGATTTCCATCGTATTTATGGATATTAAAATGCCGAAGATGGATGGTATCACTGCCACAAACCTGATAAAACAGTTCCGTCCGGATTTACCGGTTATTGCAGTTACCGCTTTTATGATGGGCCTCGACAAGGAGCAAATAATGGATGTCGGTTTTAATGGTTTTCTTCCCAAACCTGTCCTTGAAAATGAACTGATAAAAATGATAAGGCAATTTGAATAGCCGGGATTCATTTGTATGAAAACCCTTATCCCGGCCGTTGGCGCGATAAAGTTGAACATCATCCCATGAAACACATCCTGTTTATCCTTTCACTTCTGCTTTTCAGTGTACGATCATTCGCCCAGGTCCATACCACCTACCTCTGGCACCTTGAACAGCCCATTTACTGGCCCGAAACCGGCACCTGGAACGTCAATGAACACCAGAGTGCCTGGGAGTCGCATTTCCTTAAGCAGAACAATGGCAACTGGTATCCCGACGGGTTGCAGCACCCGCTCAACAACCTGCAGGATATTTTCGGCAATGATGACCGGAAGGCAGTGTATCAGTACCGCACCAAAGATGCAGTGCAGTCGCTGGTTCATCTTCCTGAAGGCGGTGCGCAGGTCAACTATTCCGGATGCCTGATGGAGAATGTGAACAGCCTGGCCGGTGCCGGTCAGTGGGGGTATAGTTCCGGCTGGCAGAATAACTTTGTCACCGCCCGCGGCTGGACCACCGCTGCAGGAAAACCCCGGATGGATGTGGTCGGATTTACCAAGGATCATGCACTTTCACCATTGCTCAGCGATAAGATGCTTCGCCGGCAGATCCAGGCACACCGGTATCTTTACAATGAGAACTTTGGCACCGCACCCACCTATTCCAGGGGCTACTGGCCGGCTGAATGTTCCTTCAGTGAGCGAAATATCAAAGCACTTGTGGAAGAGGGATTTGAGTGGGTGGTGATCGCAAACAGTCACCTGGCCCGCACCCTGAATGATTACCCGCTGCAATATGGCACCTCCGGGTGCAACATCGATCCGCCCAACAAGGCCGACAAGGTTGCCACCAACGGTGTGAACTGGTGGAGCGGCCAGATCGATGGCCGCGGCGGCACCTTTGCTGCACCCTATTGCTACCAGGCCCACAAGGCAAGATATGTGGATCCGAACACGGGCACAGAATATAAAATCAACGTTGTTCCGATGGATGACCTGCTGAGCTACCAGAACGGCTATTCGATGATGGGAACGGGCGATATCGATCAGCACATTGCACCCTTCAACAATCCGTCACAACCCTCGATTGTACTGCTGGCCCATGACGGCGACAACGCCTGGGGCGGGGGATATACCTATTACAGCCAGTCTGTTCCGCAGTTTGCAGATGAGGCTGCTTCCAAAGGATATGTGCCGACAACCATCGGGCAATTCCTGATGCAGCACCCTGTTCCGGCGAATGATGTTGTGCATGTGGAGGATGGTTCGTGGGTGAATGCCGCCAACGACTGGGGACATCCGCAGTTCATCAACTGGATCTGGCCGATGTACACCTCCGGCTACCAGTTTGATCCGAACGGCTGGACCGAAGACGCGCGGAACTGGGCAGTCCTGGTCGCGGCCGAAAACCGTGTGCAGATGGCCGAAGACCTGCAGGGAAGCGTAAACATCGCCTCCATCGTTCACCCCACGGCGACAGCCAATCCGGCTGAACACGCCTGGCATTTCCTGTTGCCTGCCTACAACAGCGGCTACATGTATTATGGAACAGCCCTCGATATGGAGGTGAAACAATCGCTGGCATGCAACAAAGCCTGCGGATTCGCGAACCAGGCGATCAGTGCCCATCCCGGCACCGACAACACGCCGCCAACAGTTTTCATCCCGCAGCGATACCCGTATAATCCCGGCGGCATTGGCTTCGGCCCAAACTATGGCTACCAGCAGCACCAGAACAGCTCCGATTTCCATGTGTGGACCTTTGCCTATGATGTATCGGGCATTCAGGCCATCAGCCTGAGATACAGGCTTGTCGACGCAGGGACCACCGCTGGCCTGACATACGCCGGTGGTCCCGGGTTGGGTGCCTGGCAGACCATCCCCATGACCTACCGCAATTTTCCTACCGGCAACGTCACCAGCAATCCCGAGATCAGTTTCTTCATCCTGCCGGATTATATCGCGGGTGAATATTATGCCCAGATCACCGGGGTGACTGAGAAACTCGTTGATTATTACGTGGAAGCAACCGATCAGCATGGTAATATTACCAAAACCCCTATACAGCATGTGTGGGTGGGGCCTTACAACGCCGGCGGAACCAGTGGCGTTTCATGGACGCCACAGTACCCGACGTTCAACGACGTGATCACGATCACAGAAACCGGCGTGACACAGGGAGCGAAACTTCACTGGGGCGTGAATGCCATCGGAAATGCCTGGCTGTCGCCGATTCCGGCATACTGGCCGGCCGGCTCGGCACTCTTCAACGGAACCGGCCCTGCCGTTGAGTCACCCATGACCGGACCAACCTCCGGAACCATCTCCATCCAGGTGGGGCCGTTTAACAACCCCGCAATGCAGGTCAACACGGTTGACTTTGTGATCCATTATGCCAACAACACCTGGAATAACAACAACAACGGCGATTTCCACATCAGCATCAACAACAACCCGATCGGGAGTGCCGAACAGCCCCGGCAGGAGTTGATCAGCGTTTGGCCCGTTCCGGCACAGGATATGATTTATGTAGGTGTTCCTGTTGAATTTTCCAGGGGACATTCCGTTTCCATACGTTCCATTTCCGGGAAGATCCTGCTAACCCGGGAAATCACGGCCGAAAATTTTAAATTAGACATCAGCAGGCTTCCACGGGGGTTTTACACCCTTGAAGTGGGCAATCAGGAAAGTCCGGTCATGGCAATCAGGAAGTTCATCAAGGAAATTGATCAATAAAATTTTGAACAATTTATTTAATTTCATACTATCTTTACATTATTATAACCTATTACTTAATCCACCTGCCAGGATGAAGTCTCATGCAGCGGCATTTGAGTCCGCCATTTGCAAGTTGCCGGAAGTGAAGGATCTCTTAGGGCTAATGGAATATATTACGGATGGTGTTGCCACACTCTCTGCGGATGGACATATTTTTTTCTGCAACCAGCGGTTCGCGGAACTTATGTCAATCCCTCCTGAAGTTGCTATTGGATCCGACTTCCTGCACTTTTTCGGGGAAAATGAGAAGGAGACCTTCAGCAAAATGCTTAAAAAAGGCAGGATTGAAAAATGTGTTCAGGATATCTCTGTTACCACAAGCAAAAATGAATTTCAGTATTTGCATGTTTCATTTAGCCCTTTATTGTCCGGCACTGTTGGTGAAGTATGCGTTATTGCCACTGAAATAACGGAATGGAAGAAGGCGGAGCAAAATCTCAAATTAAGTGAAGAATTCCATCGCTCCTTGTTCAATATGTTGAATGGCTTCGCTTATTGCAAAATGATTTACGAAAACGGGCAACCGGTCGATTTCATTTATCTCATTGTTAACCATGCCTTCGAAACATCAACTGGTTTGAAGAATGTTGAAGGGAGGAAAGTTTCCGAAGTCATACCGGGCATTCAAACAAAGGACCACAGACTGATTGAATTGTACGGAAACGTTGCTTCAACAGGCAATCCTGATAAGTTTGAAATATATGTCGAGAGTTTGAAATCGTGGTTTTCCATTTCAGCCTATAGTCCTGAAAAAGGATATTTTATTGCAATATTTGATTTGATTAATGATCGCAAAAAGTTGGAAGAGGCCCTGCGTGAAAGCCGGAAAAATTTAAAATCCATTTTCGATGCTACGGATGAATCGATCTACCTGATCTCTACTGATGATGTCGTGCTGGATATGAATAATGTAGCTTTGAAACGCATGGGCGGGACCGCTGAAGAGTGGATCGGGCACAACCTGGTTTCCTTAATGCCGCCCGAGGTTATCGCAGCCAGGCGCCCTGTCATCGATCAGGTGCTGGCAACCAGGATGCCGGTAAGTTTAACAGATTTGCGGAATGGCCGCTGGATGGACAGCCATATTTATCCAATACTTGATGAGCAGGGCCAGGTATCTCGAATTGCCATTTTCAGCCGCGATATCACAGATCAAAAACAAGTACAGGAAGATCTTTTGCAAAGTGAGAACCTGTTGTGCCTTTTGGCCGACCACCTGCCGGCCTATGTGGCCTATGTGAGTCTGCCCGACTTAAAATATGTGTTTGTCAATAAACAGTACGAAACTTCCTTTAGGCTCCCCAGAGAGCAGATTATTGGGAAAAATGTGAGTGAGGTTTTAAGCCCTGCCAGTTTTGAGTTTGCCCGCCCCTTTATCCAACGGGCCATGAACGGTGAGGCATGTTCTTATGAAAACGCATTTTCCTTTGAGGATGAACAACGCTGGCTCCATGTAAACTTTGTTCCTGACCTGGAGAGTTCCGGGAAGGTAAGAGGAATTAATATACTGAATTTCGATGTAACTGATAGAAAGCGTAACGAGGATGCCGTCCTCAAACTCAACGAAACCCTGGAAGAACGGGTTGAAGAACGCACCAAACAGCTCGAAGCCATTAATACTCAACTGGAATTTCATTTAAAGGAGATCGAACAGTTTACCTATATAGCCTCCCATGATCTGCAGGAACCGCTCAATGCCCTTACCAATTTTACAAACCTGATTCACGAGGATTACAAGGGGATACTTGATGAGGATGGCAACCGCAGCATCGATTTTATCTATCAGTCGGCGGCGCGGATGAAATTGTTACTGCGAGGTTTGCTAGAGTATTCATTATTGGGGAAAAACAGTGTCTTATCCAATGTTGACTGCAATGTAATTGTCAATGAGGTTCTTTCAGATTTTACCGATTCGATAAAAGCAACCAATGCCAGGATAGTTGTTGAGAAGCTGCCTGTGGTCAATGGTTACCCCGCAGAACTGAAAGCGTTATTCATGCACCTCCTAAGCAATGCCCTCAAATTCAGGAAGAAAAATGTTCCCCCGGAAATTCGAATCTCAGCCACACACCTTGATAAAGAATGGCAGTTTGCGATTGAGGACAATGGCATTGGCATGGATGAACATGACAAAGAGAAGATTTTTATCATCTTCAGGAGGATGGTTAATCGCAATGAGTACGATGGAATCGGTATTGGGCTGGCCCACAGCAAAAAAATTGCCGAGATTCATCATGGTAAAATATGGGTAGAATCAACAAAAAATGTTGGATCGACCTTCTGTTTTACAATACCGGATTGAAAGGTTAAAATTCAGAAACTAAAATGGGGCTGTTTTTTCCTAATCAGGCATTCCAATACCTGAATTGTTGTATCTTTGCCAGACAAAGTTCCTGACTGCTTGTGAGGAGGTGAAAAATGACTAGATTTGTTCTAAATTATTGAGGAATGGAATCCGAAGCAAACAAGATACTGGATGAAGTTACACAGGGAGACTACAAATACGGCTTCGTCACGGATATCGATACTGAATTCGCCCCTATTGGGCTTTCTGAAGATACGATCCGCTATATTTCGGGGAAAAAAAATGAGCCTCAGTTCATGCTTGATTTCCGGCTGAAGGCTTATAAACACTGGCTTACATTGTCGCAACCCCACTGGGCTCATCTGAATATCAGCCCGATCAACTTCCAGGACATCATCTTTTATGCTGCACCGAAGAAAAAAAAGGAGTTGTCAAGTCTTGATGAGGTTGACCCCGAATTGCTGGCAACCTTTAACAAACTGGGAATCTCCCTCGATGAACAGAAGAAACTGGCGGGTGTGTCAGGTGTGGCGGTGGATGCGGTAATCGACAGTGTTTCTGTCAAAACGACCTTCTCCGAAACCCTTTCAAAGCATGGAATTATCTTCTGCTCCTTCAGCGAAGCAGTTCAGAACCACCCCGACCTGGTGAAACAATACATGGGGTCGGTGGTTCCATACACCGACAACTATTTCGCAGCACTCAACTCGGCAGTTTTCAGCGACGGCTCTTTTTGTTTTATCCCCAAGGGGGTTCGCTGCCCGATGGAATTATCGACCTATTTTCGTATCAATGCGGCCAATACCGGTCAGTTTGAACGTACGCTCATTGTCGCCGAAGAAGGGGCTTATGTGAGCTATATGGAAGGCTGTACCGCTCCGCAACGCGATGAAAATCAGCTGCATGCTGCCATCGTAGAGATTGTTGCCATGAAAGATGCCTCCGTAAAATATTCAACCGTCCAAAACTGGTATCCCGGCGATAAAAACGGGCGGGGCGGGATCTACAATTTTGTGACAAAGAGGGGGATATGCAAGGGTAGTCATTCCAAGATCAGCTGGACACAGGTGGAGACCGGTTCGGCCATCACCTGGAAATATCCAAGCTGCATCCTCCTGGGTGACCATTCGGTGGGTGAGTTTTATTCGGTCGCCGTTACCAACAACCATCAGCAGGCAGATACCGGCACCAAGATGATGCACCTCGGGAAGAATACCCGCAGCACCATCATCTCGAAGGGGATCTCTGCCGGGAAGAGCAACAACTCTTACCGCGGGCTGGTGCGGATTTCGAAAAACGCAGTCAACTCCCGCAACTACAGCCAGTGCGATTCACTGTTGCTTGGGGCAAAGTGCGGCGCACATACATATCCATACATCCAGGTGGACAACAAATCATCGATCGTGGAGCATGAAGCGACCACCTCGAAAATTTCGGAGGATCAGCTGTTCTATTGCCAGCAGCGCGGCATCTCGAACGAGAGCGCCATTGGCCTGATCGTGAACGGATATGCAAAGGAAGTGCTAAAGCAGCTTCCGATGGAGTTCGCAGTGGAAGCACAAAAGCTCCTGTCAATAAGCCTTGAAGGGAGTGTTGGGTAATTTACGATTAGACGATTTACGATTTACTATTTGATGTTTGATATTTGAATTTTGATATATGCTGTTACAAATTAAAAACTTACACGCCGGCATCAACGGCAAAGAGATTCTCCGGGGCGTAAATCTCGAAGTAAACCAGGGTGAAGTGCATGCCATCATGGGACCGAACGGAACCGGGAAAAGCACACTGGCTTCAGTGATTGCAGGCAGGGAGGTATTTGATGTGACTGCAGGGGAGATCCTCTACCAGGGCAAGAATCTTCAGAAACTTTCCATCGAGGACCGTGCCCGTGAGGGGATATTCCTGGGCTTTCAGTACCCGGTTGAAATTCCGGGAGTCAGCATCACCAACTTCATGCGTACTGCAGTGAATGAAGTTCGCAAGTACAAGGGACTGGATCCTTTGCCTGGCGGCGATTTTCTCCGGTTGATGGAGGAGAAGAAAAAGCTGGTTGAGATTACCTCGAACCTTACTAACCGTTCGGTAAATGAGGGTTTTTCAGGCGGTGAAAAGAAGAAGAACGAAATTTTCCAGATGGCGATGCTCGAACCCATGCTGGCCATCCTCGATGAAACGGACTCCGGACTCGATATTGATGCCCTGCGCATCGTGGCCAATGGCGTGAACAAACTACGCCGCCCCGACAATGCTTTCGTGGTCATCACCCATTACCAGCGGCTGCTCGATTATATTGTTCCCGACTTTGTTCATGTATTGTTTGAGGGCAAAATCGTCAAATCGGGAGGAAAGGAACTGGCCCTCGAACTTGAGGAAAAAGGATACGACTGGATTAAAAAAGAACAAGAGTAGCACACCCTCCCCTTCTCCTTTAGGAGAGGGGGCCGGGGGGTGAGGTTAAAAACTTTGCAATGCAATCCGAAACCAAAGAAATACTTACAGCGCAACGATTTATCGACCTGTTCGAACAAAACCGTTCATTCCTGGAGATGAACGATACGGTAAAGCTGGCTAAAATCCGGGAAGATGCGATGGCATCTTTTGTCAGACTTGGATTTCCGGATACAGGCATGGAAACCTGGCGTCTGACCAACCTTGAAGAGAGTCTTGGCAGGGGATACGATTACAATCTTCGTCCTTTGCCTGAAGTTGATGCGCAAAAGGTATTCCGCTGCAACATCCCGCATCTCGATACAGCGGTGATAGGGCAACTGAATGGCTGGTATGTCTCCAAGGATGTTCCGCTGATGGAGCTTGGCAACGGGATCATTATGGGAAGCCTTGAGGAAGCCCGGAAGAAATATCCGCTGATCGTTGAAAAATATTTTGGCACCATGGCCGATGATGCAGATGAAGGCCTCACCGCATTGAATACCTCCTTTGCGCAGGACGGGGTGTTTATCTATGTGCCCGACAATGTGAAAAGCCCGAAACCGGTGCAGCTGATCAACGTCATTCACCACGATGCAAACCTTTTCCTGCAGTCGCGAAACCTCATCGTGGTCGGCAACAATGCAAAACTTTCGCTGGTTCACTGCGACGATTCGTATAACCACCAGGCCAGTTTTTCGAACATTGTCACCGAGGTCCATGTAGGCGACCATGGCGTACTGGATCATTACAAACTGCAGAATCTCAACAACAACAGTACCCTGATCAGCTCGGTCTTTTTCAGGCTTGGTGCTGCAGCCACCCTCGATTCGCATTACATTTCACTCAATGGCGGCTTGCTGCGGAACAACATCAGGGTGCTTTTCAATGGCCTCCATGGAACAGCCAGTATTTTCGGTCTTTACCTGATGGATCGCAAGCAACATGTTGACAATCATGTTTATATTGACCATGCGTTTCCTGATTGCACCAGCAATGAAACCTTCAAGGGAATCCTCGATGAATATGCCCATGCAATTTTTAACGGTCATGTACTGGTAAGGCGCGATGCCACGAAAACGGATGCCCGCCAGAGCAATAAAAATATCCTTCTCACAGATACCGCACGGGTTAACTCCAAGCCATTCCTGGAGATATACAATGATGATGTCAAATGTTCACACGGTTCAACAACCGGGCAGCTTGACCAGGAGTCGATGTTCTATATGCGTCAGCGCGGAATCGGGGAGGAGACCGCCCGCATGTTGCTGATGTTTGCCTTTGCCGATGAGATCGTGACGAAAATAGCCATCCCGCAGTTACGTCAGCGTATCGAGGATATGGTAAAGAAGCGTTTGCAGGGTGAACTCCAGATTTGTGAACAGTGCGTGCTTCATTGCAGCACGCCTGAGCACCCGGTGGAATTTCAGATCGACCTGACCAAAATATAAGTATAACAAGGAAACAAGGAAAACACTAACACTAAGGGCACAAAGAGCCACTTAGAAAACAAATTTTAACTTAGTGTTCCTTAGTGCCCTTAGTGCCTCAGTGGTTTTTTTGAGGTAAGATAAATCGAATAATCCATCAATGAATTCACCGGTTTTAATTTACAATCAGGGCATTGAAGCGTATTCGTCTGAAATCGGAAGGCTCCGGAAACCCCTGCAATGGATCCCATGGCTAAGATTGCTGCTGTTCGTCCTGACAGGGTTCTCGATTTTTTATGCGGTTAAATTTCCCTGTGTTATTTTTATACTTGCCGCCCTCATCTCATTTGCCGGCTTTCTCACTGCAGGCTGGTATGACAGCAGGGTAAAAAGCAAGATCAAACGCCTCGAAAAGCTGATCAGCATTAACCGGCAGGAACTTGTCGCATTGGGTGGCGACTATTCAGGATTTGATCCGGGAAGTGAGTTTGTAAACCAGGATCATCCTTACACCCACGATCTTGATATTTTCGGGAAGGGTTCTTTGTTTCAGTATATAAACCGTACTTCGACCATTTTTGGCAGGGAACGGCTGGCAGATTATTTCAGCAATGCGTTTCATTACAGGAATGAAATATTGGAACGTCAGAAGGCAGTGGCAGAACTTTCTGAAAATATGGAGTTCAGGCAATCCCTGCAGATGATTTTCCTTGAACAGGTAACCTCACAGAGCGATCTTGCTGCCCTCAAAGGATGGCTTAACGGCAATGGGGATACACAATGGCTCAGGTCTGCCAGGCTGATATCGTTCATTCTGCCGGCAATCACTTTGAGCACCATGATCGTGGCTGTTTTCGGGTTGATACCCCACCAGGTCCCGGTCATCATGGTACTGCTGCAGTTGATGATCGTCTTTGCCTATGGCCGGAAAACCCTGGCCGTTCACCAGGCAGTTACCTCTCAGGTTGGAATCCTCCGTAAATACGCCATGGCACTCTCACTGGCTGCGGAAGCGCCATTCCGGGATCAATTCAATATAACACTGCAGGACCGTCTTGGAAAGGGAGAACAGGAGAAGCCGGGGCAGGTGATCAAACGGTTGTCCAACCTGTTGAACATGATGGATTCAAACCTTAACCTCCTGGTTTCTGTGATTCTTAACGGTCTCCTGATGTTCAACATCCACGTCCTGATCTCCGTAGAGCGGTGGCGCCTGAATTTTCGGCACCTGGTTCCTGTATGGTTTGAGGTGCTGGGTGAATTTGATGCGTTGTCGAGCCTTGGAACCTATGCGTTCAACAATCCTGCGTACATTTATCCAATACCGGTTAAAGATCGGTTTCAATTTGTTGCTGAGAAAATGGGGCATCCGCTGATACCAGGTGGAACATGTGTTCCCAACGACCTGGAGATTACGGGCTGGAACCAGTTCCGAATCATCACTGGCGCCAACATGTCGGGGAAGAGTACCCTGCTTCGCACAGTTGGTGCCAATTTGCTGCTGGCCATGATGGGCGCCCCGGTTTTTGCGGGGAGGCTCACCTTTTACCCCATTGAAATTCACAGCAGCATCCGCACAAATGATTCTCTGTCAAAGAGGGAGTCCTACTTTTATGCTGAACTCAGACGGTTAAAGGAGATCATTACCGACCTGGAAGCCGGTGCTGAAAAACTTATTTTGCTGGATGAAATCCTGAAAGGAACCAACTCCTCTGATAAGCAATCCGGTTCGATCGCACTGATCAGGCAGCTCATGAAATATAAACTGGCCGGACTTTTTGCCACACATGACCTTGCCCTTGGCAATCTCATCAGTCATTATCCGGACAATATCCGGAACCTCTGCTTCGAAATTCACATCACCGGCGACCGGATGGAGATCGATTACAAACTCTCGCCGGGGGTTTGCCAGAACCTGAATGCTTCGTTCCTGATGAGAAACATGGGGATCATCATGGATGAAGATCCCCATGTTAATTGAAAACGTACTATTTTTTATTCACCACTTCAGCCTCCCCGAACCCGACTTTTTCAAGGGGTTTGAGTTGTGTTGCGGCATCTCCTGCAATCACATAATACATCTTTGAAGGGTCGATGTATTTTATGGCAAGGGCTTTCAACTGATCAAGGGTCATGGTCTGAACGATGGACTGTTCTCCCTTCACATAATCAAATGGCAGCTGGTACATGCTGATTTCGCTTAACATCCCGATCTTTGAATCCAGTGTCTCAAACTGCCTTGCATAACCTTTGATCAGAGAATTGCGGGTAAAATCAAGGTCTTCGGCCGAAACCTCCTTGCTGTACTTTGCCATCAGGTCTTTGAAAATTCCAACAGACTCTTCTGTGGCGGATGACCGTACATTGGCACTGGCCATGAATGCCCCATAATTGGTTCCGCCAAAGAATCCGGTTCGTGCACCATAGGTGTATCCTTTTTCTTCGCGCAGCACCAGGTTCACATTTCCGTTAAACGAACCTCCCAGTTTGTAATTCATCACGGTGCAGGGGAAATAGTCCTTGTCCTGGCGCACCGGCCCGGCACACCCGATATTTATGACAGATTGCTTGGCACCCGGAACATCTACGAACAATATTTTTGAGTGTGTCAATGGTGCAGGGAGTTTATACTCAGGAATTGCAACTTCGAATGCTTTCCATTCCGAGTCAAGTGACTTAAGTGATGTGAGAACCTTATCTTTGCTTATGTCGCCTGCAACCTGGAATGAGGCTGCTGACGGAGAAAAGGCTTTGGAATAGAACGACATCAGGTCATCCAGCGAAATTGCGGCAATGGATTCCTCAGTACCCATGCGGTCGTAGGCGAAAATATGGTTCCTGCCATAGATCAGTTCATTGAACTCATTCCGGGCCATGGTTGCCGGGCTGGCTTTCTGTCGCTTGATGACATTCAGGATCCGGGTTTTAGCCATGGTAAATTCTTCTTTATCCCACCTTGGCTGGAGCAGGATCTCTTTGACAAGGGCAAGCACCTGGTCGTAGTTTCTTGCCAGGGTGTTGGCTGAAATGGTGATTGAGTTATTTGCAGCGCTGATATTGATGGAGGCTCCGAGTTTGTCGATCGCC
Source organism: uncultured Bacteroidales bacterium (assembly GCA_903926565.1). Taxonomy (GTDB): domain Bacteria; phylum Bacteroidota; class Bacteroidia; order Bacteroidales; family FEN-979; genus CAIVAT01. The sequence goes on along the minus strand of CAIYJU010000031.1, from coordinate 21,918 downwards.
TCTTCCAGTTCCAGGGGTGTTTTATTTGCTGTGCCTTCCATCATCAGTTCACAAACGAGGTTGGCAACACCTGGCTTGTCAATCGGATCCATAAAATGGCCTCCTTTGATTTCCAGTGAAAACTGTACGAGGGGAAGCTCATGCTGTTCAGTTCCGTAAACCTTCATCCCATCTGAAAGTTTGGCATTCCATACCAGCGGAAGATTCAACGCGGGGTCAGGTCCGTCTTTGGGCATCACTGAACGGTCAATCACGGTTTTTGTCTTTGCTATCGGCTGCTCTGCTTTATCTTTAATGTCCACCTGGGTTGCTTCACTGATGCTCTCCTCTTCGACGGCAGCTTTTTCAGATCCTTCGACAGCCATATTCAGCTGGTCTTTAGGAACAAAGCTTGTAACAAGATATGGTTTGTCTTTGATGTATTTTTCATAAACCCGTAAGATGTCACTTTTTTTAACGGATTTCAGCATTATGATATCTTTTTTGTAATACGCAGGATCCCCCTTGTCTTCATTATAGGAAGCCAGCTGATATGATTTTCCGAGGATGCTGCTGATTCCATTGTAAAAATCGGTTTCCTGGCTTGCCTTGATACGCTCCACATCCTCATCGGTGAATCCCTCTTTTTCAAATGAGGTAAAAGCCTCAAAAACACTTTTCTCAATCTCATTGAGATTAACTCCTTCATTTGCAGTAGCGCTGATCACAAAGGTGCCTGCGATTTCCTGTGAGCCATTATAGGCCCGCTGGCTCGAGGAGAGGTTCTTCTCCTTTTCAAGAATTTTATAGAGGGGAGCTTTCTTGCCACGTGACAGGAGTTGGGCAAGGTATTCGAGTGGATAGGAGTCGTCCTGGTAGGCTTCAACGGTTGGCCAGATCATCCTGATCTGGGAAGCTTTGGCAAAATTGTCTTCATGATAGATCTTTTTGGTGGCGGAAAGAGTAACCGGAACAGGTTTTGGATCAGTGACATCCTTACCACGCTTGATTTCGCCAAAATATTTCTCAATCAGCTTTTTGGCAGTTTTGATGTCAAAATCGCCGGCAAGCACAAGGGTTGCATTATTCGGAATATAATACTTTTCATGAAAGGCTTTAACATCATCAACCGTTGCATTTTTCAGGTCATTCATCTCCCCGATAACGGTCCAGCTATACGGATGCCCCTTTGGATAGAGGTTCGTGGCCACAACCCAGGATGTAAATCCATAAGGCTGATTATCATATGATTGACGTTTTTCATTCTGAACGACATTCTGCTGGATATTGAAGGCATTCTCGGTAACGGTATTGATCATATAGCCCATGCGGTCAGACTCCATCCAGAGGATCTTCTCAAGCGCATTTTTCGGCACTATTTCATAATAGGTTGTGGCATCGTTGCTTGTACCTCCATTGAGTGTTCCACCCGCATTCTGAATGATCTTGAAAAACTGGTCTTCGGGTACATTCTCAGACCGTTGGAACATCATATGCTCAAAGAGGTGGGCAAAACCTGTATGGCCTTCCGATTCCCGGTTTGACCCCACATGGAAGCGGATTGCAAGGGCCACGATTGGGTCAGAGCGGTCGATGTGAAGAATAACATCCAGCCCGTTGGGCAGCGTGTATTTTTCAAAATTGATTTTCAGCTCGGTCTTTTGCTGGGATACAGCTGCCTGGGAAAGGGCAATAATTGCGATTAACAGGGTGATCAGTTTTTTCATGATTCAGGGCAGTTTTTATGAGGGTTAAATCGGGGATAAAGCTACGATTTTTTTCAACCCTGCACTCAGGTTCAGGGTTAAAAAGTCGTACTTTTGCTGTATAACCTTTCTGCATGATTTTTAACATTGAACAGATAAGAGCTGACTTCCCGATTCTTCAGCAACAGATATACAAGCGTCCGCTGATCTATTTCGACAATGCTGCTTCCACCCAGAAACCCAGCCAGGTGATTGATGCGATCAGGCAATATTATGAGCATGACAACTGCAACATTCACCGCGGGGTGCATTATCTGAGTGTGAAGGCAACTGAAGCCTATGAAGAGGCCCGGAAGGAGATCAGGCAGTTCATCAATGCCAAAAGCACCCATGAGATCATCTTCACCAAGGGTGCAACAGAATCATTGAACCTTGTGGCTTCATCATTCGGGAAGCGGTATGTTCATTCGGGCGATGAAGTGATTACCACCATCATGGAGCACCATTCCAATTTCGTGCCATGGCAGCAGATGTGCCTTGAACGCGGTGCCAGGATGCACGTGGTGGGAATCAATGAAAAAGGCGAGCTTGACCTGGAGGAGCTGAAGAGCCTGCTGAGTGAAAAGACCCGCCTCGTGGCGCTGACCCATGTTTCAAATGTACTCGGAACAATCAATCCGGTTAAAGAAATTGTGGAGCTGGCCCACAAGTATGGTGTTCCGGTATTGATCGATGGAGCGCAGGGTGTTTCGCATCTGCCTGTGGATGTACAGGATCTTGACTGCGATTTCTATTGTTTTTCAGGACATAAATTATACGCCCCGATGGGTACCGGGGTGCTTTACGGAAAGGAGAAGTACCTGGAAGAGATGCCGCCATACCAGCTTGGAGGCGAGATGATCAAAGATGTATATCTGGATCATACCACGTTTAATGAACTCCCTTTCAAATTTGAAGCCGGAACACCGAATGTGGAAGGGGTGATGGGGCTCCAGGCAGCGGTTGCCTATCTGACCGGGCTCGGGATGGGTAATATTGCTGATTATGAGGATCAGCTTTTAAAATATGCTTTCGAAAAATTATCGGCCATCGATGGCTTTAAGTTTTATGGTACTTCTGCACACAAGGCCAGCCTGATCTCATTTCTCATCGGCAACATCCATCCTTACGATGCGGGAATGATCATTGATAAAATGGGTATAGCAGTTCGTACCGGTCACCATTGTGCCATGCCTTTGATTGATTTTCTGAAAATCCCGGGAACAGTGCGGGCTTCGTTCGCTTTTTACAATACCAGGGAAGAGATCGACCAGCTGGTTTTCGCAATTTCCAGGGTGAAACAAATGTTAGCCTGATTGGTGGACCCCGTCAGGGTGGTGGACCCCGTCAGGGTGGTGGACCCCGTCAGGGTGGTGGACCCCGTCAGGGTGGTGGACCCCGTCAGGGTGGTAGACCCCGTCAGGGTGGTGGACCCCGTCAGGGTCTTAGTCACCGGTGGTAATTATTGAAGTGGTGCCGCCTTTAACTTTAATATAATTCTTGCCGGGAGTGACCTCGATCCCATTATCACCCATCTGGAAAGTTGACTCCTTCGAGGCATTCATCGGGTAATACCAGTAAAGTCGCAGGTCCTGAAATTCAGGATCGAAATGGATGAATTTCCCCTTCGGCACCCGGATCACAAGGTCAACGATTTGTCCGCGCCAGCACTCTTCCTTTGGCAATCTGATGAAAGGGCTTATTTTCAGGGATTGCCCTGATGTGGCAGATTGAAATCGCATGCCGGTGAGGTGCTGGTGTGCTTCAATTCTTGATCTGCCGCGGGCCATGGAGACCTGTGATATGGAGAAGAGGCTGTCGTTTGATTCTTCGATGCGGATTTTTGGCAGCACATACAGCTCCCGGTCTTCTGTTATGATTGTTTTCCAGTCGCCCAGGAGGTTGTATTGATCATTGCGGAGGTATTTTAACCCGGGATCATCGGGAAACAGGGATACCATGAGGGTGTCGGCCGAAGGATTCTCCAGTGTAATTTCAATCTGCTTCTCATCATTATATTTGTAGAGGTTGTAAATTCGTAATCCTGACCATGCCAGGAAAAACAGGCCAACGATCCAGATGTTGAACATCGTGAGACCTAAGTGTTTGATGCGGTCAAAACGAAATACCATTCTCAGGCCGTTGTAGAAAAGCATGAACAGGGGGATACCGACTACCATCAGCAGGATGACCTGGAGGTAAACAACTGGAATATTGCAGCCGAGTAAAATTCTGGAAAGAGTTGGAAAGTCGAGTGCTGAGATCTCAGTTTCGGAATAGATACCCCCTGTCCATCCGAGAGTATAGGCCAGGAGGACGAGGAGCAGGCCAAAACCGACGAGGATCAGGATGATGCCGGAAAGTATGACAAGTCCCCTCCCTGCGATCTTTAAAATCTCAACAATATTTTTTCCGATCACTTCAAAAAAGGAGCCCGACCCTGCCCCGGCACGTTTGATGGTTGCGGCTGATTCGGAGGCTATGGTGCCGATTCTGCTGCGAAGTTCTGAAACCTCTTCCTTCATCGACTTCTCTATGTTGGAAATGTTGATTTTTTTCCCGCGCATGATCAGTCTGTCTGAGGTTGTTACAGCTTCCGGGATGACAACCCAAAGTACCAGGTAAAGAAGAAATCCTGATCCGCCTGCAAAAACAAACAGCAGGAAGATAAGCCTCACCCAAACAGGATCGAGGTGAAAATAGGCTGCAATACCTGAACATACACCTGCAATGATTTTTTCATCCGGGTTCCGGAAGAATCTTTTCTCTCCTTTGTCATTTGCAGGTTCGTCCTGCCGGGTTCCCTGCGATGCATCCTGATCCATTTCAACGGGTTGTCCCATGATGGCAATCACTTCGGCAACGTCCTCCGAAGTAATCACCTGTTTTGTTTCTGAGCGTTTTTCGTTCAGTATTTCAGCGATCCGGGATTCAATGTCATTCAGGATATCGAGGAAGCCTTCCTCTTTTTTGAAATGTTTGTTCAGGTTTTCGAGATACAGGTTAAGTGCCTGGTATGCATCTTCATCGATGTGGAATATGATGCCGCCCAGGTTTATTGTCAATGTCTTTTTCATGGAATGGGTATATTGAAAAGGTGTGAATTAAATTGAATGATTTTTAGACCCCGTCAGGGTCCGTCACCCCGTCAGGGTGGGATCCGATAATTTTTTCAACAGACTTGATCAGGCCTCTCCAATCTGCTGTAAGTTCCGAAAGAGATGCCAGCCCAACGGTTGTTATCTGGTGATATTTGCGTGGGGGTCCCGCTTTCGATTCTTCCCACCGATATACCGTAAGGCCGTCATTTTTCAACCTTGTCAATAATGGGTAAAGGGTTCCTTCCACAACGATGAGCCGTGCATCCTTTAATTTCGTAATGATGTCGGATGCATACGCGTCCTGCTCTGCGATGATCGCCAGGATGCAGAGTTCAAGAACTCCTTTTCGCATCTGGGCATTTTGATTTTCTGTATTCATGCGGCAAATATAATATGAATTTTAGTACTATGCAATACATGGTACTAAAATTTATGATTTATTAACAATTGGTGAACGGTTGAATTCTCACCCGCTCACCAAATTCCCTACCTTTGCCAACACCAACACCAATACCATGCAAATCCCCGAAATAGAATCCCAGGTCATCTCCGAATTCTCCATGTTCGACGACTGGATGGATAAATACAACTACCTGATAGATTTGGGAAAAACACTTCCGGTCATTGATGAGCAGTATAAAACCGACCAGTACCTGATTACCGGTTGCCAGTCAAAGGTATGGCTCCATGCATCATTGAAAGAGGGAAGGGTTGTCTTCACTGCCGATAGTGATGCCATCATCACCAAAGGAATTGTGAACCTCCTGATCAGGGTTCTGTCGGGCCAGACACCCGACGACATCATTCAAACCAAACTGGAATTCATCAACCAAATCGGGCTGCAGGAACACCTTTCACCAACCCGGAGCAACGGACTTTCATCCATGATCAAACAAATGAAACTCTATGCAACAGTGTTTAAGATGAAAGGTGCCTGAATCATATTTTTACCGCTACGACCCTGGCTAATTTTGCCTGATAACTTTCCCTGTCATTACATGATTTCCGGTAACAATGCGGAGGAAATAGAGTCCGGCAGGTTGGTCCGACAGTGAAATTTCATGCTTTTGTTCCCCGGACAATTCAATTGCCAGTACTTTCTCGCCCCGCATCGAGTAAATTTCCATGTTTCTTTTTGTTGAAAGATGCCCTGCATTTAATTCGAGAATGAATTTTCCGGCAGTAGGGTTGGGGTAGGTGTTAAATGCTTGGTTTAAAGGGATATCCGGGATTGAAATGGAGTCGTTAATGAATCCCGTTCCGCTGACCTCGTTATTGTTTACCTTGTTTCCACAATATTGACCGGTGGTAGTTATATACCCGTGCATGCTTCCTCCCTGGTAAACTTTTGTGCCGGGCAGATAGCTGATCTTTTCACCAGCAATCATGGTAGCTGAACCTCCGTTTTGAACCGTAAAGGTTGTTCCATTGCCTGCAACATAAATGGTTCCGAATGACTCATAGCATCCATTCATCCCGTTTTGCACGGCAATGTTTTCCAGGAAATTCACATCACAGGCTGATTTCTTCTTTGAAACACAACAATTTTTACTCAGATTATTTGCATCAACAACCAATACACAATACTGAACACCAGTACAGGTACCTGTGAGGTCCTCTGTAGTAACCATGTTATTCCAGAAATAGCTATAGGGAGGAGTTCCACATGTTACAGTAAGATCTATACTGCCCTGGCAATCAGCCTTATAAGTAACACACGTTTTAATAATCAGGTCTTCATAAAGCCAGTTTCCGGTTTTAACGTTGCAATAGTTATCCGTTACAGTTACTGAATAAACCCCGCAGGTAAGGTTGCTTATATCCTGCGTGTTTGCTGAATTACTCCATTGGTAGGTAAAAGGAGGATCACCTCCGTTTACCGTCAGGTTCAGAACACCATCTGCAGCGTCGCAGGTTGAAGGAATGGTCGTTGCAGTAAGGTTCAGGGTGCCGTCAAAGGTCATTACTGTTGCCTTAAACAAGTTACCCACATCCATGAAACCCAGGTAGAGTTTATCAGAAGGCCAGAATTTCAGGTCGGGATAAGAAATGGCGGATGATGATATTCCTGACGATCCAAGAACAACCCACGTATCTGCATTGTCCAATTTTACCACGGTGGCCTTATTTGAATTTGAGCCATCAATAAATGCAACCAAAGGTTTTCCACAAGGACTAAACGCAAGTTTGGTGTTTTCTGCGTTTCCCGGATACACAGGATTGGTTCCCACATTGTCCCAGGTTGAATACTGGTAATTGTATTTTTTCACGATGGCCGTTAAAGGATCTGACGGACCCTGATAGTCGACAAAGGCAAGATATGGTTCGTTGGTAAGAGGCTTAAAAGCAAGGCTTAAATCTTTGGCCTCATTCATTGTGAATCCTGCAGGACCCACATTATTCCAAACGGGGCTCCCAATTCCCGGCGAGGAATATTGCATTACGGTTGGTTTAGCCGGGATGAACTGATGATCGCTGAATGCCACAAAAGGGGTGAAGGTGAGCGGTTGAAATCCAAGACAAACATAGGTGGCCAGAGTCGATGAAAACCCGGGAGAACCCAGGTATTGCCAGCCTCCCGCGGTGGTAAATTTCATGACGGAGGCCCTGCCGGCCTGCGAAAAATCACTGAATGCCACATGCGGATCACCTGATATGTTAAATGCAATACAAGTAAAGTTAACAGTTGACAGGGTAAAACCCGCGATGCCCACGTTCACCCAGGTGTTCGAGGTGTTGTCTAATCTCATGACAGTGGCTTTGTGAGAATTTCCCCAATCCACATAAGCAACATAGGGTTCATTTGTAACCGGGTTTATGGCAAGGCTGATTGCTTCCGCATAACCTGCCGAAAAATCAGGATTTCCGACAATACTCCAGTTACCTGAAATGAATTTTCTTACCGAAATTTTTTGCGTGGTGTTGTACTCCGCATATGCGACATAAGGAACTCCTGCCTGGCTGACGGCAAGGCTCAGATTGTCAGCACTTCCACTGGAAAACCCAGGTGAACCAACTGTACCCCAATGTGCCATGATGGGTAAATCAATACCAATCATCACAATCACAAACGTTAATATGTGTATTTTTTTCATAATTGAACTTTTTTATGAGGACCATCCACCTGAATGGCAGATGGTCCCTGAACACGAGTTATTTCTTGATGATCTTCCCTGTTCCTGCAAGTTTGCCTGTCACAACACGGATAAAATAGACTCCGGCAGGCTTCCCGGTCAGTGACAAATCATATTTCATTTGTCCGTTGAGTTTTGCCGACACTATTTTTTCACCATGCATTCCATACATTTCGACCCGGAGTTCGGCTGTTTCAGCAATACCCTTAGGTTCGAGTGAAAATCCTCCTGTTGTTGGATTTGGGTAGATCGTGAAGAATGATTTTTCTGCAACCGGACTTAAGGTTTGAACTTCATCGGGAACTGTGACAAATGATGCTGACTTTGCGCCGCAATAGCTGCCGGTAAGCGTAATATAACCCTGCATATACCCTCCGGAACGAACAAGGGTTCCAGGGTAATAGATGATATTCTGTCCGGCAATCATGGTTACATTGCCAACACTCTCAACGACAAAGGTGGTTGTGAAATCTGGAGGCAGACCGGCTACATAGATTGTCTGGAGGGCACTGTAACACCTGGTGTCCAGGATGATCTCATCCTGAAGGTTCAGGTTCGAACAAACTGATTTGTGCTGGTCTACAATCCAGCATCCAATAACTTTGCAGGAATTCCAATCTGTTACGGTCACACAATAAAAGCCGGCAGGAAGGTCGCTGATGTCCTCAGTTTGTGCACCGGGAGGAGTGCTCCATTGATAAGCATAATCCTGGGTTCCGCCCGTCACGGTGATGTCAACCATTCCATCTTTCTTTCCTGCACACGATTCCGCAGTGACAATCCCGGTAACCTCGAGTACTGCCGGTTCACTTACCGTTACACAGAATACGGCTTCACAGAAATTGGCATCTGTTATCGTCACGCAATAGGTACCGGGGCAGAGATCGCTGATATTGGGTGTTTGAGGCCCGTTACTCCAGTTGTAAGAATATTGCGGGGTACCGCCGCTGGTGGAGATTGTGGTTATGGTCCCATCGCACTTCCCATTGCAAGTTACGTGCACCACATCGCCTGTCCATGATATCGGGTCGGGGTCATCAACCAGCCAGCTTCCTGTGGCGACACAGTTGTTTGCATCGGTTACTGTCACCGTGTAAGCGCCCGGCGAGAGGCAGCAAATATTCGGTGTCTGGAGGCCGGGAGGGTCGCTCCATAAATAGGAATAGGTCTGTGTTCCGCCTGTAACGGTTGTGCTGATCGATCCGTTGGAGTGTAAATGACACAACGGGTTTGTTACAACGCCGGTCACGACAAGCTGCTCTGGTGCTGTAATTGACCAGCAGGCTGTTTTTGTGCAGGAATTGGCATCGGTTACCGTTACACAATAAGTACCGGCCCCAAGCTGGCAGATATCCTCGGTGGGCGATAAATTATCCCAGGCATATTCGTAAGGAAAAACGCCGCCGGCAACAGTGAGATCAATACATCCATTGGTGCCACCAGAACACAGAATCGGAGTAAATGTGGCCGAAAGTACAATCTCGGCGGGTTCGGTGATTGTCCAGCAAAACACTGCTTCGCAAAGATTATCATCAATAATTTTCAGACAATAGGTTCCCGGGCATAAATCGGCTATGTCAGGGGTAGTTGGCCCGTGGTTCCATTGATAGGTAAATGGCTGAGTTCCGCCCAGTGGAGTTCCTGTTACGATAGAACCGTCACATTTTCCATAGCAGCTTACATTTTTCACTGTTCCTGCCCATGAAATTTCATCAGGTTCACCAACTGTCCAATAACCTGTTGCATAGCAGCCATGGGCGTCGGTAACCGTAACCGAATAATTGCCTGCAAATAGCTGGTTTATATCCTCTGCCTGTACCGCCGGAGGGTCGCTCCATTGGAATGAATAAGGCAGCGTTCCGCCAGTCACGGTGATGTCGATGCTCCCGTCGTGGCTTCCAAAACAATATGCATTGGTCACAACGCCTGTAACGGCAAGCAGTTCCGGTTCAGTAACCGTCCAGGTTCCGACAGCAGTAGCACTGTTTGCATCTGTTGCAGTTACTGAATAAATTCCTGCCGCGAGACCCTGGATATCCTGGGTGATCTCACCATTGCTCCATTGGTATGTATATGGAGATGTTCCACCAGTAACCGAAATATCAATAAACCCTGTAGCTGTTCCAAAACAGAGTGCATTTGAAGCTGTGATTAATTGAATGGCAAGCGGTGAGTTATCCATAACGGTGATGTTATCGAGGTAGAGATTGTTCCCGTATGCTGCGATGGCTTTAAATTTGAGCACGTTGGTGCCAGCCGGCAGCGGAATGGTTTGGGTTCCCCATTGTGAAGGAGACGGTACAAAAGGCACTAGACTCGAGCCACCCGTGTTGAGGATGCCATGGAGTCCGCCGGGCATATTTATCAAACTGCTCCAGGTTGCACCATTGTCGGTGGAAAAGTAAACATCCATCTCATCCTGTTCGTCAACATACGTGGCATAGGCGTAGTTGAATCTGACGACCGGCATGGGCAGACCGCTGATGTCGAAGGGCATGGTTTTCAGTTCATAGCTGCCGGATGCCTGGCTGAAGAAATCGGCAAATACCGAAAACTGCCCGATGCCATTGCCGCTTGCTGCATTATTCGCATGCCAGGTAAAGGAGCCTGAAACGGCGGTGTTTGTCCAACAGAGTGGCGGGAATGTGGAGGCTTCGAAGCCTTCGGTGAAGGGTGCAATAAATGGTTGCAACGGATTGTGGATGATTGCCTGGCTGGCGGTACTGATACACCCGTCAGCACTGGTTACCGTAACAGAATAGGTGCCTGCCGATAATCCCGAAATATGCTGAGTGGTTGCCCCGTTGCTCCATATGTAAGTACAAGGTGCGGTTCCTCCGCTCAGGGCCAGGTTGATTCGTCCGGTATAGCTTCCATTGCAAGGAAGATTGACAGGGCTTAATGAAATATGGATTGGATTCAGAAAGCACTGTTCGAGTGAAAACCGAACACCTCCATCCATCTCATTGTTTGTGACATCAAATTGTTGTATATCCAGGTTACACGCAAGGCTATCGGGTTGATTGTTTTTAGGCAGTGCCTCGTTCAGTTGAAAATTCATGGAAACCCCATAGGTTGAGTTTGCTTCCAGGGTCAGATTTGTGATATATGCTCCATCTCCCCCGATGAACAGGGAAGAGTCGCCCAGTTCGATTATATTGTTTCCCTGTTTTCCGCCAGCCTCCCAAATCTCATAAAGGTCGGGAGTGAGTTTCATTTTAACATTTACGGCTGTGAAAATACAATTGGGGTATTCATTTTCAGGAACCCTGAGTACGAATTTTTTATTGCGGGGCATGTTATCACGGTTTCCGGCCAGGAACCCGCCTTTCCCTTTTTCATCGTTTACAATTTCAATGTTTTTCCAGACAATATTATTGTTGTTTTTAACATTACTCCAGAAGAGATAAGGCACTTCGGGATATGTCAATCCATAGCCGGGAGCGTTTGCAGTTTCGATGCGTGCGTATAAACAGAAATGCCCTTTCTGAGTGCCAAACCACCTATCGTAATCATCCGGATTTGGTGGATCCCATACAAATTCCAGGTAGTACGAATCCCCACCCGGGATGATCGCGTTGATGGGTTCCGTTGCGATTAAATTTCCCATCAGAACCTTGTCCGGGTCAGAAATATCAGGATACCAGATGTTTCCATGCCATGGGTCAGGCCATGAGAGATTTGAAGAGGCCTTCGCCCAATATACAGATACCTTTTCACTTCCGTCGCCGAGGGAGGGCTGGCAACTCCTGTTCCTTATTTGTACATACACGTAATTGTGCACCAGTGGATCAGCGTTGTATTCGGGATTTTCATGGGACTGATGTTTTGCGGGCCAGATGGCGGCATCATCCGTTTTTCTCACCCAGATATCCTGGCTGATCCACATTGGGCCATTATCAGGGTTTACTTCAATACCCACGTCGCTCGGGGTATCCTGGGCCCAGATATCCAGCGCTGCAACGCCGATATTGAAAGAAATTTCTTTGGTTGCCGTATTTTCAGTGATGTTGAGTAACGGAATATTTGTATTGGCTCCGGCCCAGGAATGTGAATTTGGCGTAGTAACGTCGCAGAACCTGGTTTTTTTATTGAATCCAGGGAAGGGACAACTGGCCGAGTTAATATTCCCATAAGTCATCGGGGGATTTCCCAATGCACTGGCGCAAACCGGATACAAGCCCTGGTGATCGGTTGTGTTGATGTTGTTTGACGACAAATGAGATGATACATAATCTCCGTCAACATGATAAATGATCAGTCCACGATAAGGGATTCCCGCATCGAAGCCGGTTTTTTGCCTGTTCTCGCAAAGGAAATATTCGTTCGGGGTGGTCGTATTATATCTGACAAAATCAGGATAAACCTGTGCATTGCGAAGTGTAACAGACTGTGGAGAGGATAGCACGACAGGATTTGTCCAGTTGTAGAAGTTTTTCACCCAGGCATTGGGATGTGCAGGTTTGGTTCCATAATTTCCATTCCAATTACCGGAACCCATCAGGTCCCAATTCCCGGTACCATAGTAATCCGGGAGTGTTTTATCGGTATCATAGAAATCGGGAGAGCCAAGCAAATGGCCTAATTCGTGACACATTACACCAATCGCAGTCATGTTAGTATTTCCAAACTTTTCGGGTGTTAAAGTATACCCATCAACCAACACTCCGTCAAACAACCTTTGGACAGGTGTATACCCCCATAAAGAAAGTTGAAAATTATGTGACCACATATCGTAGCTGGGCTTGCTTTCTTCCTTGCCACGGCCCTGGTGTATGATGGAAACACCATCAACGATTCCATTTCCGTCGTTATCATAATCAGCAAAATTGATATCATCTGCCCCTGTCAACGCATCAGCAGCACGAACAGCCTCATATACAAATTCGCCCCACATGTTGTCTGGGCCATAATAATCATGAATTTCAGGCACTGTGACCCATACGGTAACTGTCGTATTAATGGTTAGCTGGCCATATGAGACTTCGAGAAAATAATCTCTGACACTCCCGGTTCCATTATAACCTGCCTGGTTCATGTAGTTGGTGAAGTTGGGCTGACCATAAGTGGTTGGCGTGTCGCTGAAATTTGCGAGGATTACGAGTAAATTCCGGGTTCCGATTGTTGGAAAGCCTCCCATCAGCGGTGCATATGGATTACCTCCGTTGAACAGATTGCCTTTCATTTCCATTATTTGTTGTTCGCTGAAAAACAAATGCTTACCGGTTTTTATTAGCCAGGAGGTCTCTGTTTGGGTACGCATGGCCGGATCCCTGGCCTGGATCCCTGAAAAGACAAGTTTTCCTGAATTATCCAGGGCTGCATATTCAAATGTACGGGCAGCATTGGTCATGATTGTGTAGCCATCAGTGGTTTCAGTCCAGTGAAAGAATTCATCTCCCCTGATTATAATGGTAATTTTCGATCCGTCGGGTTGTGTATAGCTGACCGGATCGGGGCAGGCAGTAACTGCAAAAACGACATCAGCCTGAATGATCAGGTATCCTATCACAAGCAGTGTGATGGAGAAGAGTTTAGTTGCACGTTTCATCTCATTTGTTTAAAACAGTTTATTGAATAAATCTGACTAATCTGTTGTGTTTATCACGCCCTGCTTATTGCTTGACAATTTTCCCTGAGCCGGTGTATGTGCCTGTGACAACGCGAATGAAATAAATGCCATTCGGTTTACCTTCAAGCGAAAACACATGTTTCTTCTTTCCGGTGATCAATTCCCTGATCAAAAGGTCACCCCGCATGCCATAAACCTCCACTTTGAATGATGGTGATTCGGGAAAATCAGATAATTCGAGGGTGAAGGTTCCCGTTGTCGGATTTGGGTAAACCTTGAAATGATGGTTTGACGGTTTATCCATTGTTGGAACCTTTAGCGTACTAACATCCGTTGAATCAGGTTGTACAGCCACCAGGCTGTTTGCAGGATAGAGGCTGCACCAGAGGCAGTTGGTCACCAGGAACCCATGAAGATATCCTCCTGGTTCCACCATGGTTCCCGACAGCATGGTGATGCGCTCCCCGGCAATCAGGTCTACTGCGCCGCCGGTATGTATCAGGAATGGTCCTTCACCGCCCACGGTAATCGTTTGTGAGGCATTATAGCAGCGTTGCTGACCGTCTTCAATGTTGAAATTTATCAAAGTCTGCACCGGCAGCGGAACCGGGTTGACCATTACACCGTATAAAGCAGGAGCGACGGCTGCACAGCCATACATGCTGATGCATTGGACACTGACCGTTTTCAGGCCTACCGTGTTCCATGTTACGGATATGTTACTGGTGCCATTTCCTGAAGTGATTGTACCACCTGGTGAAATTGTCCATACATAACTGGTCATACCGGCTGCCGTGGCATAAACGTTCCCGGTTGAGTTTACGCATACCGTATCCGGGCCTGTGATGACCGGCGATGGTATCGGATATACGGTTACGTTGAGTCTGCCGGGAACCTCGGCCCTGCAGCCAAGGGCATTGGTGTAATTAGCAGATACGGTTTTATCTCCTGAGGTATTCCAGGTTACTTCAATGGCATTGGGTGCCGCATTGCCAGGGAGTTGTTCAACAATCCGCAGGTTAGGCAACCCCGTGTAGCCCGAGTAGTAAGTTCCTGTATGTGAACAGCCAATGATTCCGTCCATCCAGTAAGTGCGGATCTGGCCCAGGGGAGCTGTTGTTCCGTAAACGACAGAATAGTTGGTATAACTCGGGTTGGTATAACAGATCTCAACAATCAGGTTTGTTCCATCATAAATGAAAGGGGTCTGAAGCGTGATCATCTGCCAGCCGGTACCGGGAACCGTATAATTACCGGTATAGCAGGTCTGCATCCCTGAAGTGACCCATCCTCCAAGGGTTGAAGCCGTGGAATTGCCTAATTTAACATTGAATTGGTTCATGGCTCCGGGTGCGGCATAAAGAACGTTGAACCCGATACTGCCAATCGACCCGGGTAAAGCACCGGCTGCCGCAAGCTGTGCTGCTGTATAAAGCAACTGTGTCCGGCCTGCTTCCCAAAATGTGGTAAACGGATAGTTGCAGCTGATGGTTCCCGTACCTGAAGTAACTGTTACCGGAGGAAGCGTGCCTGCTGCCGTGACATGGGCTAAGTCAAGATAACAGTCATTGCCAAAACCTGAAGTAAATAAAAAGGCAATGTAAAGTGCTGATTGTCCCTGGGCAGCTGTCGGCAATGCCTGGCTTCTGATTTTCCATCCTTCCACCGCGTTGTAGCGGCTGAATGTGCCGGCTGTGGTCCATGATGTTCCATTGGTTGAATACTGTACCTCAACCCTGTCGGGTGATCCCGGGTATCCGGAACTTTCAAGCCAGGCGAAATCAACAGATACATTGGTGAAACCGACAGTTGAGATGGGTGAAGACTTCTTCAGCCTGACCACTCCGCCATTTGCACTGTATGAGTTGAATCTTGCCAGCCAGGATCCGTTGTACGCATTATATCCTGAGGGAAAGCTGGTGCCGCTTTCGAACGAAACCGTGTTGCCGCCTGTAACAACCTGCATTGCCCACCCTGCCGGGGTACTACCACCATTTTCAAAACTCTCTGTCATGATTGCAGGATTTGTCCCTGCACCGCTGGTAATCACTCCGCCGGCAGAAACATTCCACTCATATCCTGTCATGCCTGCCTGGGTAGCGTAAATATTGCCTGATGAGTTGACACAAACCGACGCCGGTCCGGAAATGACAGGAACAGGATACGGATGCACAGTCATTGTCAATCCATCGGATGATGCCGGATTTCCGCTCGCACAAAGTATGTCCGGGGTCAACACACAACTGACAACATCACCGTTTGCGGGGATATAGGTATAGGTAACTTCGTTTGCTCCCGGCATAGCTGTTCCGTTCACCTTCCACTGATATTCAGGAGTTTCTCCTCCGTTAACCGGTGTGGCGGTAAAAGTTACAAGGGTCCCTGGGCAAACCGCACTGGCGGAAGCTGCAACGGATATGCTGACAGGTAACAACGGGTTAACAGTCATCATCACTGTATCCGAAGTGGCAGGGTTTCCTGTAACGCCGGGTTCATTGGAGGTCATCATCACATAAACCAGGTCGCCATCAGCCGGTATGAAGGAGAAGATATCCAGGCCATTTCCGGCCGGAATGCCATTGATGTACCATTGGTAGACTGGTGCTGTTCCGCCATTAACAGGGAAAGCGATATAATCGACCATGCTGCCGGCACATGACGGGTTGGCTGAAGCCATAAATGAGATGCCAGCCTTTTTCCCGGCACAGTCGCATCCTTCGTTTTTACCAGGGTGATAATCATTTGTCCATTTGTCTCCGCAAAGGCCTGAAACTTTTGCAGTTAATGATTCATCATGGTTTACGATAATATCATCGAGGGTGATAACAGCGAATCCATTGGCTTGTACCGGACGGGGAAACCCGGGCTCCAGAGTCCCACCCCGGTATAATTCAACCGTGAACCATTTGAAGGCACCGCAGTTCAGGGAGATAAAAACATCATTTGGCTCGTGAAAGCAAGGGCAGGCCACCGATAAGATGGCGTTAAAATTTACAACCGTCAGGGTGTTGTTAATAAACGTGCATGGATAGGAACTGTTGGAGGGGAGCAGGTTAACCGTATAATCACCTGGAGCTGTTGCAACAAAGGATGGGTTTAAGGGACTGCCAACCGGACTGCCATCTTTAAATATTTGCCAGTTCAGCGGTGGCAGGGGTAATGATGGTGGATTTGTGGTTAATGTAACAGTCATGTGCAAATCAGGACATAATACATTGCAACACTCATTTACAGGAGAAGGATCACAGGTAAGAGTTGCTGTAACCTCGGGAAGAACATCTATGGTTACAATATTTGAGGGTGCCGACGGACAAATGCCATTTGTAAACCAGGCCCTGAAGGAGGCGGATTGATTGAGAATATTCGTATTGTAGTAAGTCGTAAAACCTGCTTCGGGGTATGGAAACCACAGTCCCCAGAGGGGTTTTTTGATATCCCATGTGATGCCACCGCAATAATCACCCACAAGTTCCAGATAATCATCATCCGGAAAACAGAGGGGGTTTTTCTCTGCAACAAGCACAGCCGCTTTTGCGGGTTTTAAAATCTCAACCTCATACCTGATCGTGCAACAATGAGCACTGCATATCCGTATTTCAAATTTGAATACTTTCGAGGGACAGGCAGGCACCCTTAAATAGGATTGGCTGATTGTGATCTTGTTACCGGAAACCGTATATTTATTAGCTGGTACCTGAAATGCAGTACCTGTAACATCCCACAGTTCAACATCACAAACAGGATCATATGGGAAAATGGTATTAAACATAAGGTTAATAACATAACCGGGATCGGTGAGAAGTCCTTCGCATACCGGAGACACTCCGGTTGCAGTTACTTCGTAACAACTCTTGCATGTTTCCACTTTTACCACATTGGAAACTAAATTCGGGCAGTTACACTCTTCATCATCATGTATCCTGGCTGCAAACCAATACTCTGTGGGACAATTTGGAGTGATCCAGGGAATGTAACCTTGCCAGGTGTAACCATTCCCGACAGGATACCATGGAGGATCAAACGGAAGACTGGTTCCGGGATCTACATCCGACTGGAACCATTCGATGCATCCGGGCGAAATGGGATCCCCTTCCCACACAGAAATGAGGGTTGTCAGTTCCGGGTCGCATACAGATGCCGGATCAGCATAAATGGATAATTTGCATTCTCCGTGTTCGCTGCGATAATTGCCAAAGTCAGCGTTATAAATGGATTGATGGTCGGTAGTATTTACGTTGTATTTCCCGTTATTCGCTGACGGCATGGTTTGGTACCAGTTTGGCCTGGAGCCTTCTGAAACAAGATAGTTGCCAGGATTCCATGGTTGCAACTGATAATTTCCGTCAATATCTGTATAGGTAAACATCCCGATATTAATGCTGGGGTTAACCATCGATATGGTCCAATTGTCAATGCCGGGCTCGCCCGGATCACGTACGCCATCGTAGTCAAGATCTTCGAACTTGGAGCCGAAAATGAAGCTGGGTTTGCACTTTCCGCAAACATCAGCCTGGAAAATGGACAGTACTTCTGCAGGTTCGAGCTTACGGTTAAACAGCTCAACCTCATCCAGAATTTGCATACCGTTTGCAGGCGGGTTTCCAAGTGCCTGAAAGCCAATACGCAACAGGCTGGTGTTTGTAACAGGCCCGGCTTTGGTTGATTCAAAGACATTGGTTTGAATTCCATTATTATAAAAGGTTATTTCAGTAAAAAAGGGACTCAACCCTCTTTCGACAGTCACAGTAATATGATGCCATAATCCATCTGCTATAAGCGGATCAGTGGGTGGTGAAATGAAATTTTGCCAACTCGATCCCGGGGTCCCGTCAGCCAGCTGGAAACCCAGACGGCCATCATACAGGAAAAACTGGTACCCTGTATAATCCAGACCAGCACGGGTCCTTTTATCCACAATTGTCACGCGGCCAAAATCCTGTGAGGTTTGAATCCATGCATCGATGGAAAAACTTTCTGATCCGAAATTCAGATCATCCTCATCGCGCACCTCCACATAATCATCCACTCCGTCGAACTGCAGCCCGCGATCAACTTTTCCAGGATTCACAATTAGTGGGTTGTTTGTCCAGGATCCAGTATTTGGGGTAGATATTGAGAAGTCATGGGCAACTGCACCTGAGGGCTCGTCAAAGGTCCACCAGCCAACCATTCCGTCAGGAACAGGGTCAAGACATTCGCAAAATGGCACAGGTGGAATAGTACTGATAAAGGTATAATAGTCATTTACCTCGCCATCGTCGGCATATCCGTCAAAAGAACTGAGCTGTGAGCTGCTCAGCCTGAATCTGCATACATAATATCCCGATGGAGCAAGTTGATTGTATGTAAGAAAATTATCCCCGTTGGTTACAGGTACATTTGTAAAAATCCTTTCATTACTGTTATCCCAATCACCCGAATGATTAAAATCGATCCATGCATTCAGATATGCAGGGTCGCTGCCCACAATACCGGATACATGAACCGTCACAACAGACAAAACCGGGGAAATCAAAACTCCTTCCTCATCCATAATATTGGCATTATCACCGTCGGAATAGATTGACTCCTGCCCGTTTGCCTCGCTGTCAATAAGTTCGCCGAGGGTAAGCCCGGTCATCCGGTGCCTGGCTCCGTTATTGGTTACCATTGTACGGTAATGAAAAAGATTGCCATCATCAGGAGCATCACCAAAATCACACGGGGCGGCAGCAATGGTAACAGTCCCCGGAAGAGAATAATTTGTGCCTGTCATGTCAGACACCCAGTTGATTGAATACATTGTGGTCATGTCAGGACTCACGATGACGGAATATGTCGGGGTTGTTATACCAGGGTAAACCGTTGTATTTCCACCTTCATTCAATTCGAAACTGAAAGGCTGGGTGCCTGTGAAGAATACCGTGATGGTTGCAGTTTCATCACCGGAACAAATGGTTGCCTTATCCACAGTCATCGTGGCATTCGGGAGGGGTGGCGGCACGGAGATTTCATTGGGATTCTCCATTGCGGGACAGTTTTTAACAAACCCGTTTCCGGATTCGTACGTAACAGGGAACATTGTATTTACGGGAAGCCTGCTGATATTGCCTGCAGAGAGGTAGGAACAACAGGAAATCAGGAACAGTGTGAAAATGATGGTCGTTGTTTTCATTTTTTTTCCTCCTACTCTGTTGGACAAATTTTTACTGTTTTATAAACCGTCTGCTGGCAACCTAAAGGGCTCTCAACAGTCAGTGAGAATGTTGTTGTTTCATGAATGCAACAGGTTATCGAACTTTCGTGCGTCGCATTCGCCGTTGCCAGGCAGGCTTGCAGATCCGGGTCTGTTGAAGAACTGGCCCAGCTTACAACCTCGCAGCCATCGAGCGGGTATGCAACCAGGTGCGGGCATCCACCTTCACACACACAGCAGGGACCTAAAATCACAGTCGGGCAGATTTCCGGCACCACGTTAAACTCGGCGGATGCCGATCCACAATCGTTGCGGATGTCAATTTTATAGGTACCATAACTGTATGTCTGAAAAGGTGTAATCGGAATATTACTCCCCGATGGACCAAGTCCGCCAGGTCCGGTCCATTGCCAGTCGATGGGGTTGCAATAGTTTTTTACCGGATTTGAAGCTGCATTCAGAATGTGAGGCTGCGGTGCAGGACAATCGACGAAAAGTGAGGGTGAGCTCACTGATGAAAATACCGGGGGATCAATCACCACCACCACGGCATGCAACACCTTGTCGTTGGGAATGTCTCCACAACTAATGGTAACTCTGTAATAGGTTGTTGTTGTAAGTATGTTGGTGTGGAATTCGGGGTTGGTTGAATGGTTTGTGGTGCTCCAGTCCGTACCAAAAGTAAAGACAGGAGCGCAATCCGGATCTACATCACAATTGAATGGTGCTTCCTGTTTTTCCCAGGTGACTGTAACGTCAGCTGGTGGTACGTATTGCAAATAGTTTTGCTCCAAAGTAAGCACAGCATCGCATCCCGAGCAGATGGGCAGCCACCGGCAATATTTGGCTGGATATGGTTCTACACACGCTACCAATGGAGGGTCGTTGTTATGTGGTTTAATGTTTAATACAAGATCGTTCGGCAGGGTAACCACTTTAACCGTAGTGGTATATGTCTTTGGAGGGCAAACCCCAAAACCCTCCGTTACAGTCAATGTGTAGGTAGTCGTTGCTGTGACATTGTAATCCCACCATTCCACAATCGTCTCCGGGCAAGCCACATTAAACGTCCATTTTATGAGGGAAGGCTGCCATAATGATCCATCTTTTTGCAGGGTAAAGTCACATCCATAGGGTACAACGCCTGAAAACTTGACATTCCCGCTGGTACCACATATTAATTGAGGGGTGACAACGTAGTTTTCGATGGACGGCTCTGCCCTGACGTATAGAGATGCCGGGTAGACAGGAGCCGTAAATGTGTTGCAATTCTGATCATAACACATGACCCAGTGGATGTTGTAAGTGCCTTGTTTCAGTGTTGTTGGAGTAGTAAATGGCAGAAATCCGGACTGTCCTGCAATGATATACCATGTGTCCTCCAGGGGGGGGACTGTTGTTGTGAGATCGATTGTAGGTAAACCAGTTATGATTGCTGGAAGTGGAATCTGTTTAGAATAGCAATAATCACCCTGATACAAAATCAGCCAGTGGGTAAAATTTGTGGTCGGAGGCGGGGTTACCGTGTATGTGACAGTACTTCCTTCGCAAATAGCAGAGTATGAAGGAGTAACAATCTGTCCGAATGAACTTTGGATGAAAAGGGCGGGCAATACGAAAATCAAGCCGGTTTTCACGCAGATAATTTCCCACCAGGCGATTTTGTGCTTTTTTTTCTGTGTTTGTGTCATGGTAATGGTCTCCTTTTTTAATTGGTCAGTTATGGGGAAATTATTCAGGCAGTGCTTCTTCATTTTTCCGGATTCCCCTATTGTTTGATGATTTTAAATGAACCCATATTTTCTCCGCAGAAGACACGGATGAAGTAGATCCCGGAAGGTTTGCCTTCAAGTGAAAGCAGATGTTGTCCGGATCCTGTAAACCGCTTGTCGAGCAATTTCTCCCCGCACATTCCATAAATCTCCACCTTTACGGCTGTTATTTCCGTGGCTTCAGATATTTCAAGGATGAATGTTCCGTACATCGGATTCGGGTAAGCCCGGAAGAAATTATCATGCGTTTTGGGAAGTGCCGGAATATTCATGGGCTCCTTGCCTGCTGAATCCGGTTGAACGGCAACCAGCTGATTCATTGGATTTGCATTGCATCCGATGCAGCTGGCAGAAATGAAACCATGCAGGTATCCGCCAGTTGACACCACTGTTCCGGGCAGCATGCCGATGTTCTCTCCTGCGATCAGGTTTACTGAACC